>JAICVW010000549.1 GCA_025935105.1 Nitrososphaeraceae archaeon | reverse complement strand
GGTTAGTATGACTTAGCTTTATTGTCCAAACACAGTATGTCTAAGACTCAACAAATGTTAACTGGTTTTCGGATAAGCTCTAAGTACAGGAAATGTCTTACACAGATATATTCGTAGGCAAGACATTGGAGGAGATACAACTATAATAATTCACAAAAAGGTAAAAAGAAAATAATACCAACTTGTTGTCACGGGCTTAAAGCACTCGCCTATAAAACATATCCTCTTCTACATATCCTGCAATTGAATCAAAAAGTTTTACCTTATGCCTGATGGAGGCATTCCGGCCTCATTTGTACCGCTCCCACTACTCAACCCTCCTCTGCCAGAGATTTCAGGCCTTCCAAACTGTTCCGAAATTTTCTTGTACATGTCTAGCTCTTGTGTAGATAATGGCCTGATCTTTTTCATTGCCTCTTCAAAGTGACGCATGTGTATTTTTAGTTCTCGGACATTTTTCTTTGCTTCCTCTGGACTCTGATATTTTGTTATGTATTCACGCAACGCAAGCATAACTGCAGCTGATGAAAGAGATGCAATGTCAGCACCTGTATAACCATCAGTATGATCCGCTAATCCTTCGAATTTAACGTCCTCAGCTAATGGTTTTTTCTTTGTATGAATTTTGATAATCTGAATTCTTGAATCACGATCTGGAGGAGGTACATATAGTATTCTGTCAAATCTACCTGGCCTTAACAACGCTACATCTATGATATCGGGCCTATTGGTAGCAGCTATCACTATCACGTTAGTTAGTATTTCAAGCCCATCTAGCTCCGTTAGCAACTGGCTTATTACTCTTTCAGTCACATGCGAATCACCAAATTCTGCCCCCCTGCGAGGAGCTATGGCATCAATCTCGTCAAAGAAGATTATACACGGTGACGCCTGCCTGGCTTTTCTGAATACCTCCCTAACCCCTTTTTCTGACTCCCCTACCCACTTTGAAAGAAGTTCTGGACCCTTTATACTTATGAAATTGGCTTCGCTTTCATTTGCAGCGGCTTTGGCTATTAGTGTCTTTCCCGTCCCTGGCGGACCGTAAAGCAATAATCCTTTGGGAGGTTGAGCATCCATATGGGTAAATATTTCTTGATATTTAAGAGGCCATTCTACTGCCTCTTGTAACTCTTGTTTTATTGATCGCAATCCTCCTATATCTGCCCATTTCACGTCAGGAACTTCAACAAACACTTCTCTCATGGCCGACGGTTCCATTTCATTGATTACTTCTATGAAATCCTGCATTGTGACTACGATCTTCCTCAGTGTTTCACCAGGAATACTCTGAGATGATAAATCAATTTCAGGCAATACTTTCCTTAATGCTCGCATTGCTGCCTCCTTTGATAGAGCCTGTAGATCCGCACCTACAAAACCATGTGAGATGTCTGCGAGTTTTTCTAGCTTCACATCCCCATCTATTGGCATTCCCCTTGTGTGAATTTGTAAAATTTCAAGTCGACCGTTCCTATCAGGCACACCTATCTCGATTTCTCTATCAAATCTACCTGGTCGTCTGAGTGCAGGATCAATCGCATTAATCCGGTTAGTAGCACCAATTACAACTACTTTGCCCCTCGATGACATTCCGTCCATGACAGATAATAGTTGCGAAACAATTCTTCTCTCGAGCTCTCCACTTTCTTCTCTCTTTGGTGCAATAGAATCAATTTCATCAATAAAAATAATTGAGGGTGCATTTTTCTCTGCCTGTTCAAAGACGTTACGTAATTTCTCTTCAGATTCGCCGTAGTATTTACTCATTATTTCGGGACCTCCAATAGTATAGAAATTAGCATTGGTCTCATTTGCCACCGCCTTCGCCAATAATGTCTTGCCGGTTCCGGGAGGTCCGTGAAGAAGAACTCCTTTAGGAGCCTCTACACCCAATCTTTTGAATAACTCTGGATGTCTCAAGGGCAGCTCTATCATCTCTCTAACTCTTGCAACTTCATTTCTAATGCCTCCGATATCTTCGTATGTAATTGAAGGAACGCCGCCTTCCTTTGCAATCTGAGCTGCCTTGGCACTTTCCTCAGAAACTGTAATTTTCGTCGAATCACTAATTATGACAGGCCCTGATGGGTTTGTGGAAATAACGACGAGATCTATTCTTTGTCCCATGACATTGATGGGTATTGTGTCACCTTTCGACATGAGGGCACCATTCAAGTAATCCACTAGATATTCTTCCGCACCAACAATTCTGAGTGGTTCGGTTGGAGCTAAAGTTATGCTTTCTGCTTGCTTTGACTCCACTTTCCTAACATCTATTGTATCATTAATGCCAACATCAAGTCTATTTCTTGTGAATCCATCTATTCGTATAAGGCCTTTGCCTCTGTCGTTCTCCCTCGCGGGCCAGTTTAAAACGGTCGTCTTCTTACCTAGCGAAGACAATTCTAAGGCGTCTCCTGTAGAAATATGCAGACGTCCAGCTATATCCGGGTCTATGCGTGCAATTTTTCTACCCACATCTCTCTGTTCTGCTACTTCTGCAACTTTTAGGGTCGCCACTTTTGTTGGCTCTCTAAAATCCTTCGCACTAATATCATTGGGATCACCCCTATCGTGTTCATCGTTACCATATTCATTCCCTCTATCGGAAGACAAATTTATTTATCTTGTTTTCCAAGTGATTACCATAATACTTAAAGATTTAATTTTGTTCCGTTCCCATTAGTCATTTTCTCACACGAAAATTATAAGGATAATTGGCATCTTTTTTCACAATTGTCTTGTTGACACAGGAAAAATGGGAGGCCATATTCAGATCTTCGGATAATATGATGGTGATGACATGTACATCCTATGTCACATGTCTACTCCACACTTCATCCGCTTCTTATATTTTGATGTGTCTTCAACTTCAATATGTGCCTGAATGTAATAGGAAT
>JAICVW010000715.1 GCA_025935105.1 Nitrososphaeraceae archaeon | reverse complement strand
TTATAAGGTGCTAGGCCGAGTATGTACTATATTGAAATCTTGCAATGTTTTCAGACCATCAATATTGCAACGCGGGTTCTAGAACCTAGCATGATCAAACCTTCTATCTCTAACCTAGTTGTTGTACTTTCCGACATAGGTGACAATATAGCTTAGACTTCTGCTATGAAGTGTACCTCATATAGAACTAGAAAGAAAATTCAATCTAATTCACGGCTACAGTTTAGTGGGGATAAGCTTTCCCCATGTTCAAAGCTATGCCGTTATTTGGATGTCTGACCGAACCTATCTCTAGGTGGAGGTGGACTATCGTTCTCGTGTCCTGGATGTGATCTAATGTGGATCCAATATTGCGCGTGTAAGATTGGAGCTTTGCAACAGGACAAGTTTGCATAACCACATTTATGATGCCCAAGAAAGGCTGGATGAATTATCATGTTACACTTAGCGCATTTGTTTTCCAAAGGGTATTTTTACAATTTCCCATATTACTGAGTACTATCAGGATGTACCGATCACTAGCCTAAGGCTGCACCTGCTAACGATAGATCGTCGAAAGATATTGCTTGGACATAGTATCCACTTTAGTTGATCTATATTACTACCTGTCAGCAATATCTTGCCTCTTGTAGCAGTTCTTCCTTATCAACCTTGATGCTACACTTTATATGCTTTGCAAGTAGATCTGATCCTTATATATAGAACAATCCCGGCTATCACATCCTCTTAACGGGATTACCCATTCAAATACGATACTAACTCTGATATCGTAGAAGGTATACATCAAGCCACTGCTGCAATAATTTTGAAAGCGAGATTATCCTCACCTTTAATAGTCTTCCTCCTAATATAAGAGTAGCCCCCTACTAACTAGCCTACTTATTCCTATCTAACACACACAGCTTGATAAATAATGGTTGAAAAGTTAATGAGATTGTGTGAGCCAAAATAGAAACTAGATGTAGTCTGCCGTGGGTTTTGATATAGGTTGCTGTCGCCTGTTATAATATACATTTGGTAGATAATAAACCAGGTGGTCCTGGCGTCATAGCTGGCCATACTTATCTACTGCGGTTTAATGCACTGCAAATTGTGGGGGTGTATTAAACATGTGAACCGCCTGTCCTGCAACTTTTTGTTAATGTATTTTGTCTTGTTCTTCATTAACCATCTTACAGCTATTATCTACTTATCAATGCTGTCAAGGCATGCGAGTGTTGGTTGATACTTCTGCGGTATCTAAGATTCAAGAGAAAAGTAAGTAAAGGTATCTTTAGCTGATAGATGTTTTCCAAGGTTAAAGACATCTGTAAGACTATTTTCTTTGCCCGTGTTCTCGTTTATGATGTTGTTCCATCTCTGATTCTATTTTGAATTTTTCTTTACATATATCACATTTGGATTTCTTACTACTAAAAAAGTCGAATTTCATTGATTTCCATCTAAATAGCATGTATTGCATGTAAAGAGCACAGAGTACAATTCTGTACTAGCGTGCAATTTCGTTGCACTGGTTACAGTTTGTTTGCACCTAATAATTTGTATTTGTTAATGACTCTTATGAATGATGAATGTGCATTTTTTGAGGGTTCAGGTTACCGCCACCATGTAAAGCTTTTCTCCATTGATGGTGCGAAATATTCCTTAAGTTGGCCCAATCTGTTTAAGGAGCTCTCATCCTTTAGTATGCTAACATTTGATTGTGTTTGAATGTCTTGTAT
>JAICVW010000326.1 GCA_025935105.1 Nitrososphaeraceae archaeon | reverse complement strand
TATCGCTTACTGCTCTACCTGTTAGAGAATTATCAGGTAAAATTTTGACTGGTCCTGCTATCACACAAAATCCAAACACTTCTTTGTACCATTTTATAGCTTGATCCAAGTTAGATACGCTTAACGCGATGTGGTTTAACATCTTTGGATATACAGATCCTATTGAAGACGGAAACGACTTTGAATAAGTATTAATGTCATTCATTATAATCCATATTCTTATTGACACTAGTTATTAATCGTTCAACCGTTTCTTGGCTGCCATCTATCCCCTTATGGCAATACAAGCAAAAACGCTCCATTCAAGCAAAAAAGCAGGCAAAAGGAAATGCAGTATTGAATAATTGTTATCCGTACATTATGCCCCCCTCAGTCGATGTGGGGGTTTGTGCTTGTCCTTGCTGCTGCCTAGTATAGGATTGAATTATCTTTTCCATATTTGCCCTTATGTTCGCGCCTTTGTCCCGCAGTTGTTGTGTATCTATTTTCAAGTTTTCATTGTCAGTAATTCTACTAACTGATTCTATCAGAATTGCTGCTCCCTCTGGATCAGGAATCCCCCTTGCCGCATAAATGAGCATGGCTTTACACGGAATACCATTCGATAGGCAAGAGGATAAAATCCCGCCAGCCATTCCTCCTACAAAGGCGGTAGTTGGATATATGCTGCTATTATCAACGGCTATTCCTTGCTCCTTGCTTTTCGCTTCAACATTTTCTTCAATAAGGTTTGCTGCGTCTGCCTGTCTCCCATTACTTGACAAAATCATGGGCACTCTTTTTGAATCTGGTAGTCCTTCTACTGCTATTCCATCCAAAACCGTAACTTCTTTTACATTATTGCTGAGAATCCATTTCGAGATCGCATCTAATACGGAATACATACCTTCCATTATTATGGGTGCCTCGCACACAAGAACACAAACATCACCTTGTTCGTTTGCATATACTCGGCATGGATGCCTCAACTTACCCTCTGCATAAATTACACCAGGTACGATATATTGGGATTCTACACACGCTATTTGGTTCATATGGAGTTTGTTGATAATGTAACTTGTACTTATAGACCCAACCAATCCTGTCCCCGGAAATCCTGCAATGAGGATGGGGGAGTCCAGGTTGTTTTTCCCCTGGATAATATTAGCGAGAGGTTTGATTCTAGTTTCGACCCCTACTGTATCACTATCGATATCGGTATGAGTATTACCAGAAGAAGATATTCCTTTTGTTTTAATTTTCGTCACTTGGCCCTTTTTGATTAGTATTATATAAATATATTTCTTGTGAGCATACCAAAGTTTGTGTGTGTTATCCTATGGATAACGGATGTAACATGACGTCTAACCTGCTGTTGGTCGACCTGTCTAACTTCTGCCTACGGGGTTTTTCGCATAAACAATAGAGATAAGCTAAGCAAAATTAAATGGTGTAATCGCAGTTTTAATGCATTCTTGCCGTTAATTTTCCATATACTAGCCAGTGGTTTTCTAATGATTCCATCAAATCAAACAAAATATTTCCCATTGGCAGTTGACATTATTATTATTACGAGCTAGATCACAGATAATAATTATGCATATACGAGTTGAACCGTTAAGGTCATTTGATGTCATGCATCTTCTTCTCTTTAATCTCCAATTATGGCTGGATGGATGGATGGTGAATAATAGCTTGGCAGTATAAGAATCAGTGTCGATTCCGGATTGTTGAAAATTGACGTACATGGCTCGAACGAAATGACTTTAAACACCATGGACCTGCGATGATATTCCACAAAACAACTCACATTCAAATACATGATTAGAATGATAGTCAACTTTTACAAATTATATAGTTATTATGATCATTAGAATAAAATCATATATAGTTTCTTATTGTAGATTATTTCGTCAAAAATGAGGCATGCCTGCCTTTGGCTCCAGTAAAACCATATTAATATTAGACGAACGGATATGAATTTATAAAAAATATTAAAAAAATAAAGCCAGAAGTCCAAATCTTTCTTATGACTGCATTTGAAATTGACGACAAGGAATTTAGAAGACTTTTACAATCAGTAAAGATTGACGAGTTTATTCAAAAGCCTCAGAAATGATAACCAATATTATAGTTGAATTTATAAGAATTAACTCGTATTTAGCCTCTATAAAAGGGAAAATAAGTAGCGACAAATAACAAAAGCGAAGCTGATTAGAGGGAATAGAGTTAATTAATAATAGTGAGTGAGCGCTTCCTCTTTGTATATCCGAATCTGGCTGTCATAAGTAAAATTTTTTCTTATTAAATTCCAACTAGCTGCGGGAGTAAGTGTACTAACAATGGAAATGTAATGATTCAGGAAAAGGAAATAAGTAAGGGATACTATACTGACTAACATAATTACGTATTAGTCAGTTGGGCATCCATACGGGGCAATATGACTTAAAAAAGTTGACGAACTTATGTTAACCAGTATAGCTAACCATTGTTGCTCTCTTCAACACGTGGTCTATGGTTTAAAGATGCCCTGAAGGTTCTGTAATTCTGATCGACTCCCCTTGCTGCTGTTAGAATCCGGCTTCTTATAGAGTTGGAAGACTCTAAGAACATTTTGGTATCTTTGGGTAGACAATGCCCTCCTATCCCTTCTCTTGGTTCCAGAATATTGACATTCCATTTGGTGTTTAAAGCATCTCTTAGCTCTGGAAAGCTTATGTTATTTGCTTGACAATAAAGATAAAGTTCCTCTGCAAACGCTATTTGTAAATATCTATGTGCATTCTCAACTATTTTTGTTGTCTCGGCAATTTCGATCCTTGATACAGGATGCATAGGAATCTCGAGGCTCTTCCTATATGTGACCATTTTGGTATTCAAACTTGGTTCTATAGTTGCCATTTTGTGAATAGTACTGGTAGTATTGTTGCTGTAGCTGTTATTGTTATTGTTGTTGTCCTCAACTGATTGTCTATCGTAAAATCGCATACCCTCTCGCAGACAACAATCACATACTCCTCCAATTACGCGTAACTGATTTACTCCATGTTCTTTTTCTTCTAGAGCATACCATCTATGTGGTGCATGAACTACGTGTAGCCTATGACGAAGTATCTCAAACACTTTCTCCGATGTTCCCTTTGGAACAGTACTCTCAATAGACACAAGAGCCCCATCTCTCTTTGCTTCTTTTGAAATGCTATCAGCTATTGACAACACTCCTTCTATGTTGGGTGAGAACATATCATCATGGGCGTGCGTAGAGATGCAGATAATATAGGCGTCATAATCTCTAAAATCATGGGCTCTTTTTATTCCTCCAAGCCTCTCAGCCCTATCAACTGCTTCTAAGCTAGCATCAAATCCAAATACTTCAAACCCTTTTTCCTTGACATATTTTGCTGCTGGTAGTCCTAGCTGCCCTAATCCGACAACCAATATTTTTTGAAACTGCATCTGATTTACGATCGCATAAAATAATGTACTACCGACTATAAGAGCGTTAGAACGTCTAATATATGGTAGATTTAGGAAGACTAATTATTAAATAGGGAACTTAATATTTCCTTACGTATTTAATCATCCATTATTTTTCTTAGTATATTTTTAGCAGATCTTCCATGTGTTTGATCGAACTAGTATGACCCAAATAATCTGGTCAATATTTCCTAACCGCTGATACGACCTTGATCGCTTGTGTGCGGAATGAGGAAGAAAGGGGATGTCCTACCCGAGGTCTTCCTATGCTCCATGCAGTTTCTGCACCCAAATTGAATTACTAGATAAGTACTCTCATTCTTAATGAATCTCCAACCCATAAATAATATTCTGTGCAACGGAATAATAAAATGAATAAAAGTTCGCCAGCCCAAATCAAAACAAGCGTGGAAGGCATGATTCAATTGCAGTTTGGGATTACCAGTGGGCTGTCATATGATTTCTGATAATCTAATGATACTACAAGTTAATAATCCATATCTCAGTGTATGGAAATATCGTTTGACATGCTAGAATTGGAAGTTATTGATATAACATCAGGTTGCAGACATTTAGTATGACAAGTACCAGTGCCAAAGGATCATCGAGCGCTTTTGTTATTCCGTATTATGCAGGAGAGCATGACGTGGAAGGATATGGAAGGAGGTACCTAGCTGAGGCTATTAAAGGATTATTTTCACAAACTGATCAGGATTGGTTTGCAGTCATAGTAGTAGATAGACCACCATCAAGGCAAGATCGAGATTTTCTAGTCAGTCTCGAGAAGGAACACTATCAGAAAATCGAAGTAATTCTTTTAGAACAAAGCGTTGGTCCAGGCGTAAGTAGAAACATAGGGGTGCTAAAGGCCAGAGAAAGAGGAAGTTCAATTGTACTTTTTAATGATGCAGATGATATATCCCATCCAAAAAGGCTA
>JAICVW010000110.1 GCA_025935105.1 Nitrososphaeraceae archaeon | reverse complement strand
GAATTGCTTCATCAGCATCTTCAGCTTCGATGATATCCTTTTGTTTAAGCCTGGCAATTGCAAATGATATATTCTTTAATGTATCGAATATCCTGGGCGAACCTGTCCTAGTTGCAATATTTGCATAATACTGGATAAGCATATTCTTGGCTTCATGACTTAAATCTGGGTGGAATCTTTTACAGTAGGAGATATAGTTCCTTAAGAAATCAAAGTCCTTCTCCTCTTCTGCATATAAAATATCATCCTTACCGGAGCCAGTCTTTTTCTAGATTTGTAACCTTTTTTCCTATGCGGTATAGGTAGAAACGGACTTAGTAATACCAATGAACCTGCCAATACAAATATTATTTCTACACTGTCCATTGCGGTTTTCTTACCTCCTGCCTTGGCGAACTAACTGACTTGTTTGTATTTATGCTCGCCAATCTCCAACCTATTTCCATACTAACCAGAGTGGCAATGAAACCACTTAGGATCAAACTAATACTCTCGATTAACTCCATGGAATAAATATTGCAATTTTTGTAGATAAATCCTGCTAAAAATTGACTCTCGCTCATAGATCATTCTAAAAAGTAATAGTTGAGCAAAAATTTACCAGTGACAAACAGATTTTATCTGGAGTCAATCTGCATGACGCACTTAACTACATCTAAGAGAATGGTTAATGATAATGGAATTATTAGTCTACATGAAGTTGACGTATTCTAGAGCAACTATAGATAATTATCAGGATGATATATGTTACGTTAGTTGCTGTCTTCTTTCAATTTCCTGTAGTCTTGTTGATAAGGCCACGAGTTGATCTGAGAGTTGTGAAATAGCATCATCTTTTAGTTTGTCACGGTTTCTTAGTGATTGATTCAATAGTTCGAGTTCTTCTACCTTGCTTTGTATATCTGCACCTTGTCTTTCTAACTGCTATATTGAGAAACGTCAAGTAAGGTTCAACTTTACGAAATATCTCTGCCTTCTCTGAATCTTTTTTTGTCCAGTATGCAGAACCGGAATGTCCAATGAACCATTCAGAGAAGTCCGCATATCCTAGATCCGATATTGTAGTTTTTACGAATCGCCTAAACGAGTGAAGTGTTATCTTTCTACGTCTTAGATTTCCATCCTCTCTATCGCCTCTACCCGCACGATCAAGTGTATTGGCAAAGGATTTGTTCAAATCATGATACAGATGATCTGGGTTCGGTTTACTTTTATCTTGATAAATGGCAAAAACTAGATCATTACTATTTTTGTTTGGTGTTCGGGATTCTGTTATAATTTTCCCTGTTTGATTGTCTCGGTAGCATACCCTTCTAGTCCGATATTTATAAGCTAACCATAATTTTAATTGTTGACTTACTTCTTCTGTCAGAAATACTGTTCTATCTACTCTAGTCTTCGTATATTCTCCTCTTACGAAAAGCTTAGCAGGATTAGATTCAAAATTAACATCTTTGATACGTATAGATAGTGCTTCAACTGCACGCATTCCTGTAGCTGCTAATAATAACACATAGGTTCTTAGTCGAATGTTATCACATACATTTAGTATTTCAATAATACCTTCTTTTGATAGTGCTTCTTTCTTTTTTCTTACTGCCTTCGGTAGTTTTACTTTTAACTTAAATTTCCTAGGAATTATATCAATATCACAATATTCAAAAAAGTTCTTTACCGTAACAATGCGCTGCTTTAATGTGAGTGCGGAAACATTGTGATTTCTAAGATATGCAGCATATTCGTTGAGAATATTATATGGATCCTCGCTTCCATTCTTTATCTTTACAAGAAGGCTATCGATATCTAAATTGCTAGCATATTTATTTGCTATAAAAGTCATAAAACGATTTAATCTAAAATAGTATTCATTTGCTGTTGAGTTACTCATAGTACTAACGTTATCGATATACATGATGACTGATTTTGAAGCTGAAGGATTACCAACTAACTTTTCAGTTACAACCTTTGTAGAATTGGACATATAATAGTATAATGGGCACGTCGAATAATTAAACATTTTATATTTGTTATATCATATGATCCATCAATATAGTTGTTATACTCGAAATTAATTAGTAAGATGAAACTAGAGTCAGAAAGTACTGGCAAATACGTGAGAGCTGCATCCGGGTCATTTGCTATGGCGATTTTTTTGGCCTTCGGTTCCGTGTTGGCATCGCCGCTTATAATGTCTGGTGTGGCCAACGCTCAACTCTCGCACGGTTTATCAGGTACCATATTTCCTCCTCCTGTGTTCTATACGATAAGAGGACAACCATCATATGAGATTTCAATTCCATTCACCAGCGGAGAGAAAACAACATATCAGCCTCAATATGTCAATATACCAGTTGGAATGACGGTTATATGGTTCAATAATGATGAAGGGCAGCATAGTGTTACCACATTGACAAACAGCACTTATTCTCCCCCAGTCGCATTTGATTCAGGGCCAATACCGGCAAACGGAGGTTCTGTTATCCATCAATTCAATACTGCTGGTAGATATGCCCATCCATTGCAACTAACCAGGCCATTCATTGTTGTTTAATACTCTTCATTTTCGCATATCATGAGTATATGTGCATATGTATAAGGCATAAATGGTATTTCTTCAGACTATTGTCTAGTCTGGGTATTGGTAAGTGTCCTGTCTAATGCTGGCAGCAATAAACATCTCGTCGATTCTACGTACTTTTTCATGATTAGGACTCTTGTCTCGGTATGTTAATCTCTATATCTACGCCTTCGAAAATAGCGTCAAAACCGTTGTTTCTACGATTCCAACTGTTCGTATAACTAAGAGCACCGGAAAACCGTATCTCTAAAACCATGTGTGATCATTACAAGGACCAGAATAAAACTTAGGGGAAGCAATTGGACAGTTCATAATTATAAAAATTGGCGCGGTAATTCAATGCAAACCTGACCTTATTGAGTAATCGAAATAAAGTCGAACCTCTCCGCGCCAACTCTTGTTGAATTGTGGGAATAATACTCAGAGATATCAATAAGGTTTCATACATATAACTAAGAATATTTCCAATTAAAGGAAACCATTATTTAAAATACTTGCAATTAATTTGAGTCCCTATGGATAGTGCAATCTCACACTGGACGCTTGAGTAGGAGTTACACCTGTTTGGGGGGTCTGTCCTCCTTCAGGTATCGAGAACTTATCTTGGCTGAGGACTTTTAAAGGGAATCGAACTCACTAGCTCATCTGTCTATACGTCGTAATAAAGCATGATCTCCTGGTCAAATGATTTGTCATGAATCCTTCTCAATTCATCCTTTTTCTGCAACATGAACGACTCCAGGATTTCATCATGGAAGCAACTTTTCAGATAAGCCGAGTCACTCTTCAACGACTCCAACGATTCATCTAAGCTCCCTGGAAGTGAGCTAATACCGAGGCTGGTTCTTTTTGCATCGGACATTTTGTAGATGTTTTCATCAGTTGGACTTCCAGGATCTCTGCTCTTTTTGATCCCATCAAAACCTGCTGCAACTGTTGCAGAAAATGCCAAGTATGGGTTTGCGGCGGGATCAGGTGCCCTGAACTCAATCCTCTTGGATTTGGAGTTATTCCGTTCATTAACTGGTATACGAATAACAGCAGATCTATTTGCCTTAGCCCATGCAACATAGACAGGGGCCTCAAAGCCTGGAATTAGTCTATGATAAGAGTTTAGTGTTGGTGCTACTATTGCGGTCAGGGACCTGGCATGATCGATTAATCCACCTATAAAGTACCGTCCCCTTTGACTCAATTCAGCATAACCATCATCACTATCATAGAAGATATTGCTTGTTGAAGAGTCGTTCCATAGACTAATGCTTGTATGCATACCAGAGCCATTGTCACCGCCGTTTAATGGGTCATTGTTGTCAAAAAGTGGTTTTGGCATAAAGTTGGCTATCTTATTATATTTTTTTGCAACGCTCCTCACCACATCTTTGTATACCTGGACATTATCTGCAGCGCTGGTTAGAGTGCTGTGCATAAAATTGATTTCGATTTGACCGAAGCTAGCGACTTCGTGATTGAGATTGGTTACATTTATCGAAAAATTCTTGCGTAGAACTTCAGCCACGTCAAACCTAAACTCGAGTAATGAATCTTGAAATGGTGGGGCGTCATAACCGTCCTTTCTCCTAATGGGATATTTGCAACAATCACTTCCTTGTCCTTCTGCAGATATGATTCTAGATCCGCTGTGTTCAGGGCTTTCAGTTGCATAGCCAACTTTATTATTACCCATATTTTTCTTTTGACTGAACACAATATTGTCAAATACAAAGCACTCTACTTCAGGGCCAATTTGACAAGAAAGATTATTTTCTAACAAGAATTCTTCCATACGGTGTGACACGTATCTAGGATCTCTGACTAATCTCCCCTTGTTGAAACCCTGATGGACGTCTGCTATAACTGCAAAGAGTTTGTAGCTTGACGATATTGGTGATGATGCAGAATATAACAAAGATTGTGGGAAGATTCTTAGCGTAGACCTATCAGGAATCAGTAGTAAATCTGAATCATCAATGGATGCAAACCCTCCTACTGATGAGCCATCTACTCCCACACCAGATTTAAAAAAACTATCAAAGGTTTCTTTATTCTCGAATACATATTTTGCGTGAAACTTGCCTAGTACATCAGTATACCTTAACTGAATAAAACCAGTGTCTATGATCATCTTTATGCCATCAATGCTCTTTTCCTTGTCTTCTGTTTCTAACTTCGAATTACTTCTACTAAACGACATCGTTTAACATAGGTATATGGGAATAGTTGAATATAACACTTTATGTAAGTTCCGTTAATATCTGATAAGTATTTATGGTTAATATCTATTATTTGTTAGTTATAGATGAATGTATTTGGATTAGATGAAACAGATGTTAAAATACTTGGCAGACTTCTATCGGATGCAAGGCTTTCGTACAGAAAAATAGCTGAGGAGATAGGTGTGTCTCCACCAACAGTTCTTGCCAGGGTAAAAAACTTGGAAAAAAATAGCCTTATCAAGTTCTATTCAGCAATACTAGATCACGAGAAACTAGGTTACGATCTAACTGCTATTATTGAAGTCACATCTGTAAAGGGAAAAATAGCGGAAGTGGAAAGGCACATAGCCAAGTTCCCAAATGTAGTAGCAGTTTATGATATTACAGGTTTAACTGATATGGTTGTGGTTGCAAAATTTAAGAACAGGTCACAACTCAGCAATTTTGTAAAGAAAGATCTGGCTCTTCCATATGTAGAAAGGACGAATACACATATTGTATTGATAACAGTTAAGGAGGATTTCCGCTTCTTTTAGAAATTTTATATAACGATTCAACATTTTATTCACCTGATCCTTTATGGGATTTGCGATCCTACACGGGTAGGTCTGTCAGTTAAATGTCAATTGCATTTATTCCTAAAGTTCTAATTGGATAAGTACCAAACAGGATCGTCAGAAATTAATTATACCGAACCTGTTGGCTTGTGATAGTACTGATCAATTTATTGCCATGGACTAATTTTTTTGGAACTTTCAGCGAAACGATGATGACATACAAGATGAAATCCATATTGTATTGTTTATGAGTGATATAAAGGAAATTGATGAAACAGGATTGAGCGTAGAAGAGGCTGAACGACGCGAATTGGACGAACAACCAAAACCCACTAGGAAAGTAAGCCGCCCCGCCACACCATCATCAAACAAAGATCAACCAAGTACACACGATAAGATAAAAGGTAGAAGGATAATTAAATAGTAAAAAGGGTACACATCAGCTATACTGACTAACATAATTACGTATTACTCAGACGGACCTCAACATGTAGGTAAGGGACCTAATGAAGTTGTCGCAGGCAAATTCTCAAATAAAGCCTCACATTTTCTGTCTATAACTAAGGTAGCAGTCCTCCGATATTTTATCATGACCTATGTTCTTCTAGTGTGAGGTTTTGCTAAATTAATTCAAAAGCCTTATTTATTGTGCCTGCATTGTTCTGGGCTTCATATGATAAACAAAAGACATTAGAGATAGCTTTCTTTATCCCCTCTTGTTGAAATAAAAAGATTAGTCAACTGCAGTCTATGAATTGATTAGTTGTGAGTACGGTATGACCTTTTTTAAACTGTGAGGCAACAGGAGCAAATATTGGCGCAACTTCAGTGATTCTTTATATGAAAGCAGTGA
This sequence comes from Nitrososphaeraceae archaeon, assembly GCA_025935105.1. GTDB lineage: Archaea > Thermoproteota > Nitrososphaeria > Nitrososphaerales > Nitrososphaeraceae > Nitrosopolaris. Next base: position 1,193 of record JAICVW010000110.1, on the reverse strand, counting down.
ACGCTGTGAAAGTATTACTAAAAGGATAGCCATTAAATCAGATCAAGTCTTGCTAAAGTACGCCTATACTATGATAACTAATATTTTATGGTGACGAATTATAGTATAGGTCAGTCCTCCCTTCCTTTCAAACAGTCATAATACTATTTTCAATTCTCTTTTGTATTACTATCAAACTCTAATTCCGTCTCAAAGACCTTGCTGTTATGCAGTCCAAAATTTCTCACATAGTCGAGATAGTATGCATTGATGTTTCAAACGTGCCTATATTATCTGCTACAACTACTGTGCCTTTCTTGAGATTCTTCTCGAATAACTTAAGGTACTTTAATTATTCCTCTTTAGTACCATCTAAAAACGCCATGTGCTGTTAGAAACAATTCTATTAAAAAGAACTTAAGGTGTGCCGCTGGGCCAACATATATTGAATTTCTACACGAAGCGTAAACAACCGGCTCGTTCAGTATGTCGGGGATGGGGCGTCATAATTTCAGCATTGTTACATTAGTCATATTACCGCTACCGCAGATTACTGCTTCCAGGATGCAACTGTGTGACTCATTGATAGCCCTACTTAGAGGAGGTAACAAACCCAATGTTTGATTAAGGATCCTATCTATCCTATCTTTTTCCTGCGATGTAGGATAATGTGCATTCAGTTTCTTGGAATCTAGTGATAACTTCTTGCCAGCAAGAATTAAGTTATTATCTCCAGATATTGTGATAGGAAAAGCCGCTCCAAAACCCGGCAAAAATAAATTACGCTTTGAAGGAATTATAAATTCTTGAGAATAGGTTAATTGTAAACCACCAAGATAAACAAATGACTCTAAAGCAATAACTAACAATATTGTTAGAATGATCCTATCCACAGATGAATCCAATTTTCGATATTATCATGCTTACTGAAGTATATTTGGGATTTTTAACAACAAGCGCTAAGAATTTAGGAGAATTTATTAGTACATTTGTGTACCCTTACTTCCTTAAAGCAATTATAACTATGAATTTATTGCAATTTACAGTCTTATCTATACATGTCTCTAGCGTACTATATAATGGACCTCTTGCGTAATTGAAAGCTTAAAGCTATATTCTCCATTGATCTGGACATACTCGATACTGTATTGATGTCTTATGCTCGACTTTCTAGAAAACCATTGTTATTCAAATCTTTTACTGGATTAGAGATT
>JAICVW010000709.1 GCA_025935105.1 Nitrososphaeraceae archaeon | reverse complement strand
TGGAAAGATTCTTTATTTGGATGGCTCAAGAGTTTCAGAAGAATCCAGACACGATATGAAAGACTAGCATCACTCTATTTAGGATTCATTCAACTTGGCTGCATAATGATCCTAATGAGACTTTTCAGATGAGTTCTATAAAGATATTTCTTCAACTATTGGCATAACTCCTAATGCCATTAAGGAAAGAATCAATACATTAGTTTGTAATGGTACCATACAAAGTTTTATAGTTAATGTAAATCCGGTTTTATTTGGGTATGAAAAGGAATGTATTATGATGTTAAAGCACTTTAAAAGAACAGCGACACCAAAAACAAAAACCATTAGCGATCATATAATTAAACAGCTAAACCTTATAGGAGAAGTGAGATTTTATGCTAAACTACTACAAGTTTGTGGTATCGCTTAAGACGGGAACAGAAGACAAGATAAGTATACTTATCGATATGCTAAAAGAGTATGCATATTTGATAGAATATGCGTTTATTAACTATAATTGTAATGAGAAAGTAAGTTTATATTTTAAATTAACATTTTATAGAGTAAAGTAATTGTCGTCACTTTTAATACAAAAGATAGAAGAATGTTGTCAAGACCTCAAACCATACTTGTATAAACAAGTTAGTGGAGCTGGTGATAAAAATGCTATTGTCATATGTGATTACATAAAATCTCTGAGAACAGAGACTTTTGTGTCTGATACCTACAGAAAAAGCATTATAGGTGATTTGAGCAGGCTATCACGTTTCTTTAATAATAACAAAAAATTCGAATCCATACAACGAGAAGATATCATATCTTTCCTAAACAAATATCGTAAATCAGAAGAGGAAGATCCAATGCATAAATGGATCGGTACCTACAACATCACTTTAGTTAGGCTAATACGATTTTTCAAATGGTTGTACTATCCTCATGAAGATCCAAAGCAGAGGTCAAAACCAGCAGTCCTACGTAATATTGGTAACCTGAAAAGGAAAGAACAATCTACTTACAAGCCATCTGATTTATGGACAGAGCAAGACGACGAACTATTCTTGAAGTATTGTAAATCAAAAAGGCTAAAGTGTTATCATATGGTGTCTAGAGACACTTCCGCAAGGCCACGAGAATTAACTAAACTAAAAATTGGTGATATCCAGTTTAGACAAAATGCTGACGGAACCCAATACGCCGAAACACTAGTAAATGACAAAACTGGTACTATTTCCAAGCCACTCTTTAATTCTATTCCTTACGTCAAGGACTATTTGGATCATGAGCATCCATGTCCTACCAATTTGAAGGCACCATTTCTCAGTGGAACTGGTAAGGCCGCAGGGAAACATTTGGAAGCTTCGCAAATTGATACAGACTACAGGCTATTAAAAAAAAGATTTGCTAATAAAATACTGAACAATCAAAATACACCTATAGAGGATAAACGAAATATTGCAGAGTTATTAAGGAAACCATGGAACCCCTATATTAGAAGACACACTGCTTTGACTGAAAAGGCAGCGAATCCAATGATTAATGCCATTTTGGAACACCACGCTGGTTGGGTTGAAGGCTCGAGTATGAAGAAAAAATATGTTCATTATTTTGCTAACAAATCTAATAATAGCATTTTAGAAGCTTATGGAATACTACCACAGAAATCTTCAGAATTAAAGTTACGTGTTAAACAATGTCCGCAATGCAATGAGACAAATACACCAGATGCTAAATTTTGTGTTAAATGTAGGATGGTTCTACGATAT
>JAICVW010000286.1 GCA_025935105.1 Nitrososphaeraceae archaeon | reverse complement strand
CCTAGTTCTCTCTTGTTGATACGAAATTCTGTACCTCCGAATCTATGCGGCTCGGAGATAACATCAGCCCAACTTAATAATTCTCTGCTAATTCTCTCGAGGATTATGTCCATAGAAATTGTTTACAGTAATTGTATATAAAGCACCAGGTTTACAAATTATCTAAATTATTAATCCTTTTGCAGTCTGTTTCTACAGATGTCCTTCTTCATTCTTCTCTTTAATTAAAAACTTACAAATCATATCCCCTTTGGCAGCTCTGTGTGTAGTTTCTATGTCTGCGTCCAAAAGTTTCTTGAATAATTCGGTCTCAGTAGAACACGCTTCCCAGTGATTCTCAGCTACATGTATGATAGGACAATTGTACTCCAAAAGAGCATATTTTCCACCAGACTTTGACTCCTTCTTAGCTTCAGCCATGTAACCTTCTTCATCTCTAATCTTTGCTAGTTCTCTGACTTTCATATCAAAATCTAAATTTCCAAGACGTCTATAGTATTTATCGAACAATTCACCCTGACGTTCTCGCAAAACTTTTTCAACCCCTTTTTTGCCCATATTTCTTTCGATAAAATCTAAAGCATGAGTTGCAATTGCACTATATGATTTCGGGAAAATGGTTTTGCTTTCGCTTGTAAGTTGATACATCATTCGTGGTCTGCCTACTCTTCCCCTAGTTTCAACGCTTTCCACTAGTCCACGCTTTTGCAGGAGAGCAAGATGTTTATGAACTGCCATTCTAGATACCTTCATAGCTTGAGCAAGCTCCTTTAGCCCTGCCTGTTGCATGACCTTAAGGTAATACAGCAGCATCTTTTTTGGTTCACTAAAACTAACTGCAATATTTTCAGACTTGATTGGTGACTTTGTTTGCAAACAAATAATAATTATATTAACGAACAAATAAACCATTTGGTTTACAAATGCCCAAATCGTTTCATGGATCTTCTTCTAATTTTTCTATCGTTTTACGTCTGCGCCTTGTCTTTCTAACGAGGTATGTTTAGAAATGTCAACTAAGATTTAACTGTTGGCAGAATTGAGCCTTTTTATAGTGAGATCAGTGCGTTACGTGTGCCTGCATTTCTTCGATACTAAGTCATGTTGGCATATGCCGATACAATATTTGTATTATCCAATCCCAATAGATTGACCATTATCATATTTCCTTTTATGATCAAATATCATATCAACGATTTTCTCTGCAACTTGATTTGGTTTAAGCATCTTGTCTTTATTTCTTGTATAGTAGTCTAAGTCAACATCTTGTTGCATTTTTGTATTTACCTCACCTGGACAAATATTCATAACCTTTATGTTATAATTCCCTACTTCCCACGCTACCATAACCACAAATAGATACATCATCATACTCCTCTGTCCTTAATATTTTTAAATCTTTTTGGAACTTCATAGTCCCTGAGTAGTAAGGGTCTAGCAACTTTACTACCTCTTTAAATTGTTCGTCGGTCTCATTTAAAATTATTAAGCCATTTTCATGCTTAGCTTCAAAGGTCCAGGTCTTTTTGTATTCGAGATTCGCGACGAGTTGGAATACGCTATTATTATAGAATCAGAGTAACAATTGCACTGATCTTGGAGCTAACGACAAATACAATACTAAAGACGGTCGCTAATCCTGCTTCTACCAATAGCAGTGGAATGGTATTCAACCAAACAGGAAACACACTTACTCTTGAGTATGTAATTCCAATATTTTTGATTATGATTTTTGTTGCTGCCCTTTTTTCCTCTAAAACAAAGATACCACATACAATGATACTATTAGGTTTTGGGATCTGTATCTCACTTATTGGCCTGTTTGGATTAGATATACCAGGCTTCATTCAATTCAATATTAACCCCAATCTAGTGATCACTTTCATAATTCCACCATTGATCTCTCGAGTTGTCCTTTTATCTCTGATTATTCAGTATGTGGTACTTGCTAGATATGTTAAAAGAATATTTCCTGATGTGCAATAACGTATTAATAAAGTTATAAAATAGATAAGCTACAGAAGGTACAAAATCAATGCTGCACCAGTAGCTTCTATTTGAGTTTTATTTTTCCCTAATATCTCATGAAAAATGTAGTCTAGTATTATTTTATGATATATTGACCAGTTCTGGCCAAGGTCGTGTTTGAATATAATCTTTATCAGTGGGCTATTATTTTCTATTGCATAGTTAACCTCACAGCAATGTTCCATACTTGTTTTTAACCATGATAGAAATGATTCTAAAGTCAAATTACCTTTCATAAAGTGTGCTGTTTCGCGTATCACGTTCTTACCTACGTTAGCCAAATCAATTACTTGTTCCTTGGTCATTATATTCTGAAAAATCTCTGAGAGGATTGGTCTAGCAATAGGAATCATTCCAACTTTGCTTGCAAGCATACCCCACTCAACATATTTTCTCAAAATATTGTTGATTTCTGCATTAAGACTGGTATTATTGCTTCTAGCGCTCCGATCTATTTTACTTATTATTTCCTCATCTAATCGAAATGATTTGGTTATACTTTTTAGCTTTCCAATATTATTGCTACCTTCCAATGCCGCAAGAGCCTCTTGAAACTCAGTAGAACCCTGGCTGGCAATACCAGTTACCATCATCGCTGTTCCATCCTCATAATTGGCATAAGATCTGTTTATTTAATGGAGGTATACATATATAGGTCTAACTGTTTAATGTATCAAATTGTTACGACATTCCTGTTCTTTTCTACAAATAATTGAATTGCATTGTAACCTATCTCTGAGTGTTGGTATCTATAGAAGGACTTGACATCATACTAAATCTTCAAAACTACACTCAAATCTCTGCGGGAATGTAAACCGACGTTTCGTAGAAGGAGCACAGAAGTTGGTACCAATTTGAAATCATATTGTGCTCAATACTTTTATAATATATTATATTAAGAGAAAGTTGGTTTAACTTTAGTATGCAAATTATTGCAAAGGGCCATGACGAGTATTATCCTTATGAACCACCTCCCTTGCCTGAATATGATGTCTCACCATCTTTAAAAAAATTGGTTCTTAAGTTTATAGGGACCATGCTAATTAACTTCCTGATAGCTGGTGCTTGTGCACTAGCTATGCGGATAATACAGACAGATGTACATTTAAGATCCTTGGCTCATATCAACGTACCTGACAACGTACTATTCTATTCTCTGCTTACTTCGCATGGGCAAGTAATGTTCTTTGGAGTACTATCCTTCAATACAATTTGGTTCAGTTACTATGCTGTAAGCAAGTGGGGTAGAAAACCTTTAGCTAGTATGAAGTTAGCAAGGGCGTCGTTTTGGATTATGGAAATAGCAGTAGTACTTTTGTTTTTGGATACGGTATTCCATTTTGGTTCTGGTTGGTATAATCTTATGCCCTTGACGTTCTTACGACTACTATAATCTGATGCACTGCTTAACTCATCTGGAAACAAGGTATATGTAATATGGGATGACAACTCTACTGACAACAGTAAGATATTCTTTAGAAAGAGTATGGATGAGCTAATTTCAGTAGCATCCTTAGTTTGAGTAATCCTAGGGGACAATCTCAATATCCATCTATGGTACCATATAGCAACAATATCTACGCAGTATGGCAGGATAGAATCCAGGGAAATATTGGAATATTCTTCAAAAGAATCGATTAAAAGTAATCCAGCTAGTTGTATCTTTTTACAGGAGGACTTGGAATCACTCTTGGTCTTGTTTGATTGGGCTACCGTCTGATTTGACTTCTGACCCTTAGTTTGTCACTAGGCTATTTTGTAATGATGATAGTATTGCAGTGGCCGACAGAAGTGAAATTGACAGGACTGCATTCTAATAAAGTCCACATAAGACGCCTGTCAACTAATCAAGGGATTCAAGATATGCAGTGAAGGCAAGATGTCGTGTATGCCAACAGGCGCTATCACTAAAACTGCGAACAGAAATTTCAGCAACGCTACTATTATGATTATTGCTATTATGACTATAATTATTGTCCAAAGCGTGTTTAAGACCATTCTTTGTCCTACGTGTTCTTGTTTTGCTTTCTTTTGCAGGTGTCTGTATATCAAATCGGACCAGACCTCCTCTTTCTGCTTCTTTTGCCTCTCTTAAGGCAAGTAGAGCAGGCATGACAGCAGAATCGACTTCTGGCGAGGGGAACCAGACTCTACCTTTTCAGAAATTGCCGAGTCTAACTTTAATTCCATGTCCCTTGTAAGGGTTGCTTTTAGTCATAATCAATTCACATATGATAGAATCCTCTATTGCATGTTTACAAGTGTCCATAACATCTACGCTACCTTCTGTGATAATCATACCTGAGCCTGTACCCAACTCTGGCCCACGTATACCAGCAAAAAAGTATTGGGCCAAACATCTCACTTTAACGTTAAAGTCTCACAAAACAACACATATCTTAACCCGCGCACGGATCCTGGACGGACTCTTCTTATCTTCTCAATTGCTTCTCTTGCACTCAGACTTTGTACTTTGATAAGATATGCTGCAAGCATAGTTCCTGTTCTGCCCTTGCCACCTGAGCAATGTACCGCAACTGGTCTGTTCTCGTTATTTATTTGTTATTGATATAATCAACCATATTATCCAATTGCTCAACAGAGGGAACATCTTTATTCTTAACCTTTAGATGGAAATCGATTAATCCATTTTGGAGAGATAGGCTTTTCTCTTACGGTAACTATTGTTTGTATTCCTTGCTTAAGCAGCCAGCTATATTGAGAAAAAGTAAGGGGTACAT
>JAICVW010000393.1 GCA_025935105.1 Nitrososphaeraceae archaeon | reverse complement strand
TGTGAAACTCGAAGACACTTAATTATGATGATCAATGCAGGAGATCTTAACTTTCATAGATTTTTGAGAGCGCCGCGATTTAAGATTTAAGAATGATACCATTCCGTTATTATCGTTGTATATAGGAAATCCTAAAACAGCATTCCACATAGAAATAACAAGATCTATTGAAATCTGAACGTTTGGTGATCACTTCGTGGCACCATAGGCACTCTTTGTGATCAACGACTAGTTCTTCTTTAGTAATAATGGATGGTACTACTAAACGCAAGGCCCAGCTAATTCAGTGAATTGATTCAGTCTATCAAGTATTTGAACTAGTTAGGTAGGTTAACACAAGTAGCTGCTATTATAATAGATAAGTGAAATTATGATAGAAAGGCTAATCTGGAAAGACTTCATCCAACCCATGGATGAGAGTATTTGCTTTTTGTTGTCCCGAGGATTGTGCGTCGCGGTAACAGAGAAGAGCTTGCATTCCAGTATCAAGCGCTGCTGTGACTTCCTTCACGGAGTCAGAAATAAAGAGAATGTTACGTGGAATACGTAATATGGGTTTTGCAATTTTTCTGTAGCTCTCCATATCAGTTTTCGCGCCGATATGCGTGTCAAAGAAGGCAGAAAATAGTGGGGTCATATCACCATAAGCAGTGCTCCTGAAGAGCAGCTGTTGTGCTAAAATACTACCGGAGGAATATATGCAGATTTCACGTTTCCGCCAGCGCTTGAAAGCGGGAGGAACGTCAGGGTAAACCTGGCCGTACAGTTCTCCATTAGCGTATCCCTCTTGCCAAACCTTCCCCTCGAGATATTTTAGGGTGGTAGCTTTGCTATCTTTGGCCATCAGCCACTTGCAGTATTCAACACACAACCGAAGCCGCGATTGATCATCCCAAATATCAATCCACTGGGGGAGTTGTAATCCCTGGCCCTCCTCAGCTTTGTGTTGCAAATGTAACTGTTGTATTACAGACTCAATTTCTGATTCTGTGGAGTAATTGCGGAGATAAGATTCAAGCTTGCGGCGTGCATAAGGGAAGTGTTTCATACACAAATTTTAGAGGTGTAGTTGTGCCCTCAATATCAAGCAAAATGATGCTGACTTGGGGCTCGTCTACAGGATGAGACGAAGACACATGCACTACTTTGCTGCCTTCTGTGGTGGCATATACCATGGGCTCATACTTTCGATCAATAGTGCTGTGCGTATAGTGAGGAGTCCAGCCGGATTTGTCCTGAAATAAACGTATTGCGCAGATTCGCCGCAAAGACCGAACCAATGTAGTGTACCACTTGGTACGCGAATCAAGTCGCCTGATTCCACCTCAATTGCTACAACTGGGCCTATCTGTGGGTGGATGTGGAACAGTCCTCGCCCATCGACAATGAATCTGACTTCGTCCTCATTGTGGTAATGTTCAATATTGAACTTTGCAAGCATCGCCTCCGGTCCTGGTGTATCCCGGTTTATATCAATGACATCTGGTCTAACATAACCTCCGCGTTCCTTAAGTTCATTAATCTGTTTCTCATAAGTTCTAAGAATCTGATCTGAAGATGCATCTTGCGAAATATCATTCTCAGTGTTCCAGTGTTCATAATCAATGCCAATACCCTTGAGGTATTCTTGGACTAGATCATCTGCTTGCAGCGAGCGATTTTCAGCAGGGATTCGAACAATAGCCATGATAATCTCAGCTCGCTCTAACTGCCAATATCGTAGATTGATTAGATCTAACTAGTACTGCACAATGTTCGTGGCTTCGAGTGCCTGTGAGTCTCTTTAGCATTTCGTATCCTTCAATAGATAGGCCGCCCTGTGATGCATATTGAAATAACAGTACTCCACACGGAATGTGTAATTAAAACTGCACCTGCGTTCAAAGAGCCAATGATCGCAAGATGCAATAACGCTTCGGCCCGTTTCTTACACTACTGCATAAGACTGATCCTGTGAGAGATCTTTATAGGATTCAGAAATTCAATGATTGACTCAAATACCGTATTTAGGGGTAGAATCACGTTTGTTGGATGTTTGGCCTCATATTAGCGCTTGTAGCATAATTCAAAATAAATATCACTTTGAAACTATTTCCACTGTAACCATGATTGTGTAGTTAAGCCACAATCATTTGTGGTTTGCAGGCCGAATTCGGAATTGTATTACAAGCTAAGTTTTTCACAAAAGGTCAGAAGGCTAGTTATATCGGTTTTGTCTCTCTATTTCTAGTCTTGGTAAAGTGGCTATATATTATAACTTGCAAAAAATGTGGCTACATATCTACTGAAAAATTACCCGAATTAAAAGGAAAAGAGATGATACGTGTACACTTGGGTAGCCATAAAGATTGTACTAGAGGACACGTAAAACTGGTGAAAGTCAGAGCTTAAATATAAGTGCCTTTCTGTGTCTACCTAAATACACAAAATTAGGCTGACGAGATCAATAAAACAGATCTGTATACATCAGAAGAGTATTTTTAGACCAAAAAAACCACGTTATTAGCACTATGTTGAACCACGGACTCACTTTTTTATAGCTCACGAGATTATCAGGTATTACCTGCGTAAGATATATCTGATTATGGCAAATGGTAAAACTGTAAACCTAACTCGATACTAATGTTAGGAATTTGGCTTTTTAGATTGGAATCATACAACCGCAACCGGACGAGACCGGATTTATTTCCATTGCTTGGAATAATGATGATATTTAAGACGAAGGCAACGAGATAAATAACTTGAAAATACACTACTGCTAGTATATTAACTTGTAATTTATATGCACATTATATTATGGATCGCTAAATGTCTGCACTGATAAACTATAGTTAGACTGATAGGCAGATCATCAATAAATTTTTTATTACTTTTGACACGACTTTCGTTTGTCAGGTTTAACTTAAAGTTTCAAATGCAAGTCTGTGAATTGAATGGAACAAAAACTGAGATATTCTGATACTCAATGGCAAAAAGATTCCTGTCCAACATGCATTTCTTCTGCAATAAAGACGAACCGACTACGTATTCGTAACCTATCATAAATTGGGACTTTGATGTTTTCTATGCTAAGTCTATTCTGCCTTTAATTAATATTCAAGGAAATGTAATTAGGAGCTTTAGCAAGAAGGCCATGGCAGATATCATTACCACCAAACTGGATGGGAATAATATTGTCTTTTGGATGGATCGTTAGAGTGATAACATTGATCCTAGTAATGTTTCGGTTAGTTATCAGCAACTCTTAAAGAAATCTGTTGAAAACATAGCGTGGTATTGGAATGCAGTAAATGAAGATCTAGGTTTAGAATGGTATGACGACTACACTCAAGTTTTTGATTCATCAGAAGGATTTCCAAGAACAAAGTGGTTCGTGAATGACAAGTGCAATATAGTTTACAACGCAGTCGATAAACATGCTACAGTCGTCCTGACAAGATTGCATATATTTTCGAAAATGAAAAGGGAAATTAATAAGATAATCTAGTATTATCAGCTAGCTAGTGAAGAAAATTCTATGGCTAATGCCCTGAAATATGCTGGTATAAAAAAGGGTGACAGCGTTGGAATATATATGCCAATGATCCCAGAAACTTTTTTTTCAATGTTCGCCTGTTCTAAAATAGGGGCAGTGCATACTACTGTGTTTTCTGGCTTTGGTAGTCAGGCACTATTCTCAAGACTTCAAGATTGTAATGCACAAATATTGATCACCACTGATACAATGCAACGAAAATTCCAAAATATAGATCTTAAGGGGAGGTGGACTAAAGCATTAGAAGGAACAAGTATTACAAAGGTAGTCACTGTTGGTAAAACTGATAGTTACAATGGCCATGAAAT
>JAICVW010000530.1 GCA_025935105.1 Nitrososphaeraceae archaeon | reverse complement strand
GGGCTTAAACAAAATATCCACCTAGTTATCGCTAAGGCAGTTATCGCAGTAAACGAAGAATATCAAAATGGAGACTACAGTAATGACTCTGCCTTAGTAAAGGCATTCTGTATGGGTCTTGACTTTGGTACCAATTACAAACAATCTGGATGGGGTCAAGGATTAACGATACTTACTTGTATGATGAACACCATGCCATATATTGACAATGATGATAAACCACATGCACTTTATCATGGGCTTTGTGCTGTTGCACAAGACTGTGCTGGCATGCCACCTCGGTTTGATATTTCACCTCTCCCAAAACCTTGGCCTGACTTGGCTACGCTAAAGCGTTGGTTTAGGCAGTTTATTGAATCTCGTGATGCTCAAGCTGCAGAGAGATGTATTGCTACAGCTGTGAGGCTTGGAGCTAATAGTCAACAAATGGCAGAGATGCTTTTTGCAGCAGCCACAGATCATCGTTTCATTGATACTGGGCATACTCTTGATTTTACAAATAAAGCGCTAGAAGCCCTCGATATAGTTGAATGGGAAAATAATAAGGCATTAGTAGAGTCAGTATTAATTAGTCTAATACCTGGTTATGCCACTGCTGAAAGGATGGAAGAGTCAGGCTCCTGGCGTCATCCAATAGATTTAGTTAGTATTCTTGAGGATGGCTTTAAGAAATTACCTGAAGTATTAGATAATGGAAAAAGGACAACAGTAAGAGTACAAACACAGCACAGTCATCACAAAGATAGGAATACTTTAGTAACAGTGCTATTGGGCGATAATCCACAATTAATCGTTAATGCCCTCTTAGACGAACTAAGACAAGGTACTACTGAAGAGGAATTGGCAGGTATCGTAAGTTATGCTTCAGCATTAAGAATAGCACAATTCCATACACAAAATGAATTTAGTGACTGGGATATCGCATTACACACATTTACATTTGCAAATGCGGTGCATCAAGGCTTAAGACGAGTACCATCATTGGAGCTATTGAGAGGAGTGTTCGATGCTGCAATGAGAATATATCTTAATCGCTTCCTCAATATACCTCCAGCTACAATACCTAAGAAATCTATAGATGATAAAGCCACCGACCCTGATACCATACTGAGAGGACTCACAGATCTATTGGACAAACAACAAAGTGTAAATGAGACAGGACAGTTGGTAGCAAATTATCTTTATCAAGGCGGAAGATTTGATCAACTTATGTCTATACTTGGAAAGCTTTTGCTACGAGAAGATCGCAACTTTCACTCTATACAAATGATAGAAGCAGCGTATAGGCAATATCCTCTTCTGGACAATGTGGATGAAAAAGATGGCAAAGATAATGAAGCTGCAAGAGTAAATATTCTGCTTGCCGCATCTAGATATTTAGCAGCCCATTCGCCTACAATGCGCTCCCAGGGTAGAACTTATCACATAGCCAATAAGCTACATCGTGGGGAACAGCTTTTTGAAGTAAAAGCAACATAATTTCATGTTGGAATTATGCTGCTTCGAGACATTTACGTACTGGGTGAGGAATGTGTGCACTCTTTTTGAATCCCTTCGGCAGTGGTAGTTTTAGACTTTATTGCTGTCATCCCTGCGGTTGCTCCTCCAGACGACACGGTAGTAAAAGATTTCCCATGTTCTGTTATAGTAACTACCACCCTATATCTAATGACGATAGTCCAAAGCCACTTCCACTTCCGTACAAAGAAGACGGCATATATTGTAATTCTAATATTGAAGACAAGAGTATTAGACCTGTATCGAAAATGAGGTTAACGAGAATGGATATCAATTACGAATCAATTGATAAGGCAGCTTACGAGATTGTTGACTCCTCAATCGAGTGGCTAGGCTATTAGATTTGGATAAACTGAACGGGATTTGACTGGCCTATTAAATCTGAGCCATGCCACCATCTACGCACAATTCGATACCAGTAACATAATTGCTGTCATCTGACGCTAAGAATGAGACTGCTTTTGCGACCTCGTCAGGATTACCAAATCTCCCAAGCGGTATTGTGTTCAAGAGAGAAGTTTTCAATTTCTCGGCATCTTGTTTGTTCTGCAAAGCGTGTTTTAAGCCAGGTGTGTCTATTGGACCGGGACTGATGGCATTGACACGGATCTTGCGATGTTTCAAATCAACAGTCCAGGAACGTGCAAAGGATCGTATAGCGGCCTTCGTAGCGTGATAAACACTTAATCCCTCTACACCTTTCGAACCCCCAATAGAAGCATTCAATATTATAGAACCGCCATCCCGAAACAAGGAAAGTGCTTTTTGTACAGTGAACAGTAATCCTTTGACGTTGATACTAAATATTTTGTCGAAATGTGCCTCCGTAATTTCCTCCAAAGGCAAGAATTCCCATACACCTGCGTTAGCGAATAGAACATCAATTTGCCCTCTCTGCTTTACCATGTTGTATAATCTATCTATGTCCTCTAGAATTGAAACGTCACCCTGAACTCCGGTTACATTTTTCCCTATTTGGTTTAGCGCTAGTTCCAATTCGCTTTGCCGTCTTCCAGAGATGAAAACATAAGCACCTTCCTTGACGAAACGTTGTGCGGTGGCAAGGCCAATACCGCTGCTTCCTCCTGTGATGACTGCAGTTTTTCCGTCAAGTCGTTTAGGAATTAATTGGGTCTCACTCATGCTACATTAGTAAATCAGTTGTAAATATTTAAAGCCTAAAGTGTCAGTCTTTATCTATGCGTCTTGTTTTGGATTAATAATCACATATCAATCAAGAGCAACAAGTGGTCTATGGTAGGTGTGTTTAAAAGATTCATCGATCACCAGAAGTGAAGGTACACTAGATTACTATGTGTCTGTTAGATTTTCCAGATAAGATTATACAGAATAATAACTGACCTTGGAATGGGAGAAGAGCAAATAATTCATGTACTAAACCTTGCTAATCATAACCAGTTAGAAAAACTGCAATGTAAAGTAGAATACCTTGCCAATGAAGTGAATGCATTAGAAGAAGAAAAGGCTAATTG
>JAICVW010000606.1 GCA_025935105.1 Nitrososphaeraceae archaeon | reverse complement strand
TGAAGGCTAATCTGTCGACGTCTTTCATTACCATCTTCTCTATCGCCTCTACCCGTGCGATCTAACATTCTTGCAAATGATTTACCTAAATCGTCGTATAAGGAATTAAGGTTTGGCATCTTTTTGTCCTGGTAAACTGCAAATATCAGGTCTTTATCATTTTTATCCGGTGTTCTGAATTCTGTAACTGTCTTCCCTTTTTGCTTATCTTGGTGGCATATTCTTCTTGTTCTATATTTGTAGTCTAGCCATGATCTTAATTGCTGAGTCACTTCTTCTGTTAAAAATACAATTCTGTCGACTCTGGTTTTTGTATATTCTCCTCTTACGAAAAGTTTGGGAGGATTCGAATCAAAGTCTATATCTTTAATGCGAGTAGATAATGCCTCCACAGCACGCATCCCGGTGGCTGCTAGTAACATTACATATGTTCTTAGGCGGATGTTATCACATACATTTAATATTTCAATAATATCTTCTTTTGATAGTGCTTCTTTCTTTTTTCTAACTACTTTTGGAAGCTTTATCTTTAACTTAAATTTCCGTGGGCTTATATCAATATCACAATATTCAAAAAAATTCTTTACTGTCACAATACGTAGCTTTAATGTGAGTGCAGAAACATTACTATTTCTAAGGTATGCAGCATAACTATTGAGAATGTAGTATGGATCTTCGTTCCCCTCTTTTATTTTAACAAGAAGGTCATCTATGCCTAATTTATTATGATAATTATTGACTAGGAAATCTCTGAAATTATTTAGTCTTACATGGTATTCGTACGCTGTTGATTTATTCATAGTGCTAACATTGATAATATAAGTGTCGATCGAATTTGCAATTGACAAATTAGACAATTTATTCTTCATAAGTATTCCAGTATTTATCATATTACGAATAGTAAATAGGATCCCTACCTTATATAGGCTTTGTATTTACAGTTTCCTATGATCTACAAATAGTGGAATTTACACGTAAAATAGATATAGTCAGACTTTTTATTAACTTAGATCTGGGTTCACTTAGGAAATTCTATCATGAGACATCGATCAACGTAAATTCACAGTCATCAATTAACATAATGTAATATTGATCTATCATCCCATCCATCATAGCCAGAAGAACTTAATGCTCTTAAAGTTATATGATACTTATTAATTGTACTCAGGGTTGATTTGGTATTATGTAGATCTATTAGCATTCATTGATATGAAGAACTGACATGAGTGATTTAAATGAATGAAAGCGAGAATCCTTTTCGATTGCTTTTGTTTGTATCTTCTATCTAGGACTATAAAATCCTATAATTCCTCCTCTTTCTGTCAGTTACTATTGTAGGAAGAATAATATTTTTCCTCTAATACTCAGGTATTATTAAAATTTTTCGTCATTGGAGAAAACAAATACAATTAAGCATGGGAATCATAATTAAATGCTAATACGTTGTCTATTCAAAGAGGAATATCTAATGCATTATCTTTTGCAATTAGCATGGGTTATCAAATACATCCTGATGCCTTTGCAATGCTCAAAGGACTTGATATCGATATTTTAAAGACTGTCCAAGACATAGTCAAAATGAAAATTAAAAATAAAGAAAATACTGCCATCATCGTTGAAGATATCAAGAATTTGATTAATCCCAGAGGAAATGTCGATAATGGTAATAGTTTTAACAATACGGTACTCAATTCCACATCAAGCATTGTGGACGTTACTTCTGGAGAGCATTCCTTCAAAGTGATCTCAGATCCAACTGCCAGCGTTAACAGTGGAGAGGGCATTAAGGGCTACACATCACTTTTCCGGAGTCGTTTTGAAAAATCACTTCGTATATTGGCATTACGTCCAGAAAGTAAACGTATTACAAAAATTACGTCTGTGAGGCATAAATCCAATAGCTCAAAGTTAAGAAAATCTTTCGACTTAAATTCGGAAATAAATAAAAAAACCTCTGTTGTAGCAGGCCTACTAATGTCCAAGCGTTCAAAGAAGAATGGTTTGGAGATGATGATTGATGATTACAGTGGAATGCTAAGTATACTTACAGTCACTGAAGAACTGAAAAGACAGGCTTCCATACTGGCTCTTGACCAAATGATCATGGTAGAATTAGATGATAATAACAAGAAAGGAACACATGGATTTATTGCAAAGAGTTTAGTTTCCCCAGATATTCCTGACCATCTCCCCAATAGATCAAATTCGGAATCATATGTAGTCTTGATTTCAGATCTTCATGTTGGTAGTAAATACTTCCTAGAAGTAGAATTTCTTAGATTTTTGAACTGGCTCTCATCAGCTGATGAAGACATAGTAAGTAAAATCAAATTCCTTTGTATAGGGGGAGACTTGATTGATGGCATTGGAATATTTCCTAATCAAGAAAAAGAATTAATCGAAACAAATGCCAACAAACAAATGGATCATGTAAGTGATTTGCTTGCTAAAATTCCTAAACATATTAAAGTTTTTGTTATTCCAGGGAACCATGACCTAGGGAGAAGAGCCTTGCCGCAACCGGCGCT
>JAICVW010000258.1 GCA_025935105.1 Nitrososphaeraceae archaeon | reverse complement strand
TTGACTGCCTCGGTTATCGCCTTAGTCTCTTGTGGAGAAAGATCAGTCTTTGTAGCAAGCTGAGTTGGTACAGGATAAGATTCTATTTTGGTTTTTGTAGTTGATTGCATTTCTTTTTATTTACTCCTTTGAAGCCTCATCTGATAGATGAAGCCATCTATAAGAATGGACAATAAAGTATATAATGATACTCAAACCGACAACTGCTTGATTACAGAAATAATTGCTTTCGTCTTTTAGTTAGTTTTAGAATGTGTTCAAATACAAACTAGGACTTTTTGTTTAGATCATATTTCTGGATACACAGAAAATCATGCTGAAGAGAACCTCTCAAAAGCAGATTAGCTAGAGATTTCTTCAATCAACAATATCCAATTTGAGCAAAGAGCATGCTTTATAAAACTAAAAAAGAAATTTCCAGGACAAAAATAGAAATGCTCCTGACAGCTTTGTTTAGACTTGTTTATGCCAGAGAATTAGCTTTTGATTTAAACTTTTTTAAGGTAATACTGGCAAATTAAGTCAAGTGATTTTGAAATACTTTAGATGCTGTCCATTTTTAAAATTGTCCATGACACGCGAACCAGAGTCATACCCTTTCGGTAACATCTTCCATTGACAGCCATCTCTTAAAATACATACAATGCCATCAAGAATTTCTCTAAATGGAATAACCGGGTGTCCTATAGTTTTATTTGATTTTTCTGATGGAAGTATTAGCTTAACCTCGTTCTATAAATTATTAGGAATGTTTCTAATTGCTGGAAGATCTTTATTGATTTGTCTATATCGGCATATCTTTGTAGGAGGTATTTCCCAAGCTAATGCTTATCTCCCATTTTTGGGATAAGCACTAAGATATTGCACCTTCACATCAATTATTCCAAACAATGATTTGAAGGTCCTGCGAGAATACTATGAGATCGATTGAAAGGGACTACTAAAAATGGGGACAACGCGATAAGAAAGAGCAAGCTTGGAGGAAAGATTGTGGTAATTACCGGAGCCTCCTCTGGAATCGGTAGACAAACAGCCATCGAGCTTCTGGATAAAGGCGCTAGGACAATAATACTAGTAGCTCGCACCGAATCAAAATTATTGGAATTAAAACAGGTGTTGGAAGCTAGAAATGGGTCTTTAGACCTAGACATCGTAAATTATTCCTGCGATGTGTCAATAAAGGATGATGTGATAAAAATGGGGACAGGTATCGTGGAAAAATTCGGACATGTTGATTTATTAATAAATAATGCTGGATTTGGAGAATTTGGTAAGGTACAAGATCAGCGCATTGAGCAAATAGAGAACGTCATGAGAACAAACTATTTGGGGATGGTTTATTGCACAAAGGTCTTCTTGAGTCATATGGTGGATAGACATTCGGGACATATTGTAAACGTGGCATCGTTAGCCGCTAGTTTTGGGGTTGCAGGTATGGCTGGATACTGTGCCTCAAAATATGCAATGTTAGGATTCTCAGAGTCACTCAATCATGAGCTTCATGGAACCGGAGTAAAAATAACGGTAGTAAGTCCTATTGGTGTAAAGACAAACTTCTTCCGAAACCAGTCGTTTGATAATCACAAGCCCAATTATACGGGTTTCATGCTAGATGTAAGGACAGTGACAAAAGCAATACTTGCTGCCTCTAATTCACGACGATTTGAAATTATAGTCCCATTTTATATGAGGGCGGGTGTATGGCTAAAACACACGTTTCCATTCGTTATTAATCCGATTACGGGTACCCTTTTCAGACGACAATTGCGAAAGCCAGATTAGATTGTCTTAAGAATGATGGTTGTGCCTTGCGATTACAAAACGTAGGTTCCAAATTTATGAAACTATCAAGTATTGATAAAAAGATCTTTTTTTTCTCTCTGATGAGTTTTGATACTTTATTTGAAGACTTCAGAAAGGGTACCTTGGATTGCGTGGACTATCGTCAAATCCTATTTTGTGACTGAATAATTCTGGATCCCGGATTGGATGGGATGATATTAGATTTATACTCGTCTAAGACTCGTCCAGCCTATATTTAAGCGATTCACAGATCATCCATTTTATCTCCACGGTTTGGCACCGCGGCTGCGATAGCGTTCATTAGCCTTCTTAAGATCGCGTCGACGCATACCTAAGGACCTTCAAATCCGCAACCTATGCATTTATAATTTTTGACAAATTCTCGGCAATAGCTGTCTCTCCAAATCAAAACATAACCACAGTTAGGGCAATAAAACTTGACGCACTCGTCATTGGGCATTATGGGCCTAGAACATGAGGAGCATACTGGAAGTTGCAAAGGCTTGGACATGGGATTGGCTGACCGAGGTACAAATTTATTTGTTCCTTGGCCTAGAGATCGCTTGATAATGTTACGGAGCATGCTCGAGAGCATGAGTGAAGAAAAGAATGCATTTTAGGTATTTACCAACTTACTATGTGGAGAGGATTCATTTGAAAGAAGTTTAATCTCCACTACGTTTTAGTAAAGCAAAATATGCCGCCAGCCCAAATTTTTAAGTAAAAATACGATCTAGTCCAGAAAAGAGGTATTAAATCAAGACAGTTTATACATGAGATAGCTAAAAAGCATATAGGAATTTGATTGTCGACTCCTTTTAGATCACTTTTACCAAAATTTTGCTTCTAGAATCTCTACTGCTAGTCGAGTCATTTATATTTTATATCTTATATCTTATGCCTAATTTTAGTTATAGCTGATCTCAAAATCATCATGTATTCATATCACTAAAAAGTGGTAAATGGTACCTTAACCTTGCTTTCTTAGATTTTCTTCATTATTATACTATAGAAGAAGAGAAGGCTAATCGACATTTCAGTATACTCTGTTAATCGGCTAACCAACCCCTAACTTTCCTCCACATCCACAATAACCAAATTCATCAATGCGTGAATTACATATTGGACATCTCCCCTCATCTTCTTCTGTTTTTTTGCCATATATGACCTGATTTGGGTCTTTGCCCCAAATCTGTTTGTGGACATTTATGTCTTCTGGTATTTCATCATCACTCATGTCCTAAAAATAGTTGAGGTTGCGTTTAACTATTCTGTAATGACTGTCATGTACTAAAAACTCAATGTTCAATTAATCATATTTGCACAGTATTCATTGGACACAAAAAGTCTAACTTCCAATACAAAAGAAGCTTATCTATCATAGATCCACACTAGTATTAATATCTGAGGGTATGAACACTAGTATTAATATCTGAGGGTATGCTTATCCGTCCTGCCGGGGTTAATATTCAGTGTTTAGATACCACGAAGAACTAGTCCTAATCTTGCAACCTATAGTCAGGCAATATAATATTGCTGGTCAAATTCGAAACTGGTCTAAAATTTTGATCTACAGTACCAAAGCATGCATTCAATGCTTAAGTTTTCAATAATAATGAATTCCCTGTGTAGCATTTATTTTATCTATATCATATACTGAAAATATTTACTAACACAAAGGCACGCCACCAGTTTTTTTCTTCCTTCTTGAGACAATCTCTGATTTTATATCTGTTAGAATAAAAGAAAATACGGGATTAATAGCTGCAACTGCAGATGGAAAGCTCGCAAGTCCTGGCACTATCTTCAATACTAGTCTAATGTCACATAAATGATTAGATTCTTCAACTGAAAATCGCGCATTAATCAAACCTCTCTCTACATCCTGAAATATTCTGTTCACGACCCAGCTGGCATCCTTTTTATCTGCTATTAAATGCAAGTTCATTTCTTTTCCTATCCATTGTTCTGGCAAGTCGTTTAGAACGTTAAGCACATAGTCTTTATTGTTCATTTGGGTTGGGATAATTGTATTACCAACACGATCTTTAGCATCATTGATTACCTTCGGTTCTTCAGAAGCCAATCGTTCTTCTAAGAGGTTATTAGCTAATGACTGTTCTTGGATTTGTGGCTTAGCAGAGTGATTGCTTAGGCGTACATCGCCTGCAATTTGATTTTCCGCGCTAGACTTCTCCGCTTCTGTAGGTCTGATCATAGCTAGGTGCCTTTCGTTTGCATTTGAAAATTGTTTCTTTATTTTGTTCCAGACCTTAAAGTCCATTATTCTTTTTTCTTCTCAATAAAGGAGCATATGTATCTTTTCGTGTGCATACTCGGATTTATCGATGTTCTACCGGTCATGATAAACTATTTGGTAATACAATAACGCAGAGTTAATCAACTGTCTACTGTTACCTGCCTAGTTGTGTTCGCTCTTGAATCTATCTATTTCCATTTACAACCTTTTCGAATAAATACAAATTAACTTCAGTCAGTATACTTGCCTTGAATCCTTTACAGTGATACTTAAGATGAGTGTGGGAGTCGTAATTATTATACTAGAAACCAATGATACATGTAAGTGGACAAGTTCACCATGCCAGGAGTCTTTGGGCTCGTATGAATTTGAAAGAAGAGTTCTTATAATTATGATGTGATGATCGAGGTCAGCTATTGTGGATCTTCCATACAGACATACACTAAGAGCCAATCCTAAAAATTGTCCTTTTATGTATGATAATACAACAGGCTAAACGCACCAATGGAAGATGGTTCTGCGATTTCTTCTTATATCTTACCGACAGTTTTCTGATGCTGTTATGTCAAGAATTTGTTTTTTCGACAACCGTTTTCTAAATTAATTGTGCACATAAATGTCCCATGTCACAGTCGTTAGAGTTGGTTATAAAGCGACCTGGCATAAAGAGGGCATTTCGATAGACATTGGATATTTTATTGACTCGAAATGCAGCTCATGTCATAATGAGCTTGAGCAATATTGTATAGAATGGCCAACTATAACTAATAATAGTCTCGAGAAAGATGGACAAACCATATCTCAAGGAGAATATTCAAACAAGATTGTAGTGGATTAAAATTATGTTTTTATACTTCCCGATAGCATAAATTTGCACTGCGTAGCTCCAATACCTTGAGCAGGCATGTGCTTAGATAGATTTACAGAACATCACTTGGATTTATATTTAGGATAATTGAAATGCCTAATCTTCTTTTTCAACACTAATATCACCTATAGATATCTATCTATACTAAGCAGCCGGTGATCTTCTTAACGCCATCCACAACAAGGACAGAACATACTTTGATTA
>JAICVW010000553.1 GCA_025935105.1 Nitrososphaeraceae archaeon | reverse complement strand
TCTATTGCAGGCCATATTGTACATGATATGCCAAGTAATCCAATTTAATGAACTAATTCTGGGCATGTGTTCATTTTAAATGTGAATCTAATTACCACTCACATAGCTTGGCAGTCAGTCTCATACCTTATTTGTAGCTTGTCTACAGGTTCAGGTTTTTTGTTTGTTGGTCTGTTTAACTACTAAGTTGTGTATTGCATGATTAGTCTCTGAGAGGAGTCTGGAGGTTATGATAGTTAGCACACAAGTTCCAAGTTCACAATTGCAAGATATGCAAGTGCGAACCTGTTGACTCTTCAAAAGTTTGTTGGAGCTGTAGATGCACGCCAATGTCCAAATTAAAGCCTAAACCAAGTCATGGTCTTAAAGATTTAGAGATAAAGCCATTCGTACATATTGGTTAGAAGTATTAAAAGATGTACATGGCCAACATAATCTCTTTAGTTTTCATTTTTTATCTGCAGGCTCAGAGAAGATTCTACGTATGTAAAGCGTTATTCAATCTAAACTATATTGTTCATTGATCACCTGTAAGTGCCTTTCAGTCACCATATGAAGCAGCCCCGTTCGTTAGCAACGACCTCATCCCGTTAAATGTTGACTCTGCGGGTTCTGTGAGGTGGTAAGGAAACTCTTTTTATTTTTTGTTTGACAAAATCCCCCCTTTTTGTAACTATGCAATAACCCGTGCTGAACACTCGCTATATTTATGAAATTCGTGCTCAATAACATACCTCAAAAACTAGCATAGAAGTTTCTAGAATTCTGAAAGATAAGACCCAGCCAATGTTAAAAATTGGTTGTATTCAGTCATGTGAGAGTTTTTAGCTTTGCTGATCCTTTCAGTGTTTGCATGAAAGAGCGAAACCTTAGCTCTAACACAGGCCTTGTAACACATTAGGAAATAGAGTAAATTCTCCAATGAATGATCATTGGTAATTTCCAGGTACTTGCCGACGAAGTCGGGTTTGATTAACAAAATCAAGGTCCATTGCTAGATGTGCAATATCTTCTGCGACATCTGCATATCTCTAGCCTATCGTACAGATAAAATTTCTTTGACGTCATCATAAATATATTCTTAAGGTATAAGTCGCCATGAATATTTCTTATCTTCTTTTCTGACATTCGATCGTAAAATAAAGGTCGGTTGTCAGAAACAAATGAATTTAACCTATCATGGAATCTGTTAAACAATTTTTTATTATCTAGTTTACGCAATGTTCTAAAATTCTCATCTATCTTCTTATTCATTGACGCAGGAGTTCCGTAAGCTATGATAGTCTTGCTTGTAGGTGTGACAAAATGAAATCTCGATATCATTTGAGCTAAATTATCAAGCTCCTCATCTACTTCCTTTGATCGAATGGCTTTATCCATACGATACTTTTGGGGAATTTCCATCATCTTAACCGCATATTCTACAACAGGAGAGTTGTGGTCTGGCCTTACCAATTTTATACTGTCTGGTCCTTTAACAAATTTTACAATCCCTAGATACATTTCATTACAGAGTAATTTGTTTATCTTAATTTCTGCTCTACAATACTTCTTTCTCAGTCCAACTGTAGAAAAGTCAAGAATCCTGCCAAATTTAACTGCCTTTTTAATTTTGTATGCAAAAGGTGAGAATTATGTACGAAATATGGGTTTCATGAACCCTGATCCCATCTGAGGATATTTTATGGGGATAAATCGATTTGTTCTGAAGATCAAGTAATAATTCTTGTTGAGTACGCAGCTTATTTAATTGGATTTTCTTTTCAACACCTTTGCTATCTCAATTGCCTTCTGAGAAAGCAAATTATCAGAAGTGTCTACAATAATATGTGGCTGAGTGATCGGCTCAAAGATTTTCTTCATTTTGTTATACACTGAAATATCAGCGTCAGAATAGTCGTCCTTTCTACTTTTTAGTCTGGAAAAAATGATGTCTTCTTGACAAATACATTCTATGATTGAAATTTCTCCCTGCTTGAGTGAGAGCCTTCGTACTACTTCTTTTCGTGATCTCTCAACATTAAAAGTTGCGTCAAGTACACAATTTACCTTTGCCTTATGTAGATATTGTGCTAAAAGCATCATGATCTCATAGACCAACCTCCTTTCTTGTCGCCAGTAGGTTGGCCTTGAAAAAAGTTCCTTTCTTATCTTATCCGTAGACAAGATGGTTGCCCCGATCAACGGAGCGATGTTCTTCGCTACAGTGGTTTTGCCAGTTCCGGGTAACCCACAAACGATAACAATCAATGAGGTAATTAGTCTTACTGAGCCTATTAAAGACAGTCTCAGTATAAAGCTTTGATTTAGTTATACTTTCACGGTTTGGGAGTCTAATATATTGATAAACTGATACCCAAACTTCAATCAGTTGGGTTTAAAACAATTTGGCTATTCCTCAGATTCAGGATATCGCATGCACTTCAATATGACTAGTTTGAACCTCCATCCTCAATTTAAGAGTGCGTACTTTCTTTTTTAATTGCTTACAATAAATAACCACAGCACATTTTGACTTATCTCCTCCATTGCAAATAAGTCGAAATTAATAGTTGTTGTCTTTATCAGTACGAACTTGACCAAATATTCCGACGATGAATAATTCGACATTATAGCAAGGTTAGCATACATCAGAATTAAGCACGCGTCTAAGGAGAGTACAATTTAGTTCACGATTTATGGTCATTATGCTATCTCTTCCTCTCAAATAGCCCAAATATTTAGCTAGATATCTGGATTCACAATTATGTAATGACAGAAACGTGTCAAAAAGTGAAAATCGTGTAAGTTTGATAACCCTGCCGAAAGCCTATTGAACGCTTCTGGCCAGTGACTACATGTAATATGTAATTACCTACTTATTCTATCTTTTGATCTATGGCTACCTTGCTATTT
>JAICVW010000287.1 GCA_025935105.1 Nitrososphaeraceae archaeon | reverse complement strand
TATATCAGAAATGGGTCTACCATCCGAAGTTATTAATGTAAATTTTTTCTTCATAGATATTGTAAGTCTCTCTGATCCATGGCTTCCTGTTAAGAAACAGATAGAAAAGATTGAAATTTTAAACAAAATAATTGGTTCTTGCGAAACTTACCTGAATACACCCAAAGACAAGAAGATTGTCCTACCCACCGGAGATGGAATGGCGATAGGCTTTCTGTTTAATCCTGAATCACCGTTTCAACTAAGCATTGAACTCCATAGAAAGCTGCAGAATTATAATCGCGGTAAGCTTGATGAAGACATAATGGGAGTGAGGATCGGATTGAGCTCTGGACCTGTATTCATAGTTAATGATATAAACAATAATCAGAATGTATGGGGTCCTGGCATAGTTCTCGCTCGCCGCGTTATGGATATAGGTGATAGTTTTCACATATTGTTAACAGATAGACTTGCTGAGGAATTAATTGAGCTCAAGAATGAATATAGAACTACAATCAAATATATCACAAATTACCAAATTAAACACGGTCAAAGGATCAGGCTATATTCTGCTTGTTCAAAGGAATTTGGAAACCCAGCCCCACCATCGAAGTTGACTTGATCATCTCTATCTACTGAGGGCATTTCTTAGAATGAGGTGAAAAATACAATAGAAGCAATTATTTTACTTTCAACAGCTTGGGCCTTTCTAATGCAACGGAATACTGAGTCAGAAGAGGCTTTAAAGATTTACCAATCCAGAATCATAGCCATGCTATTAGAGAATTCATAATATTTTTCCATACATCTTTGGCACTCCACTTCTTGTGTGACTCCCAAACTGTTTGTATGAGCTATACTTAGGAGGCATATCCACCCATCCATCTTCATCCACTCATGAGGACATACAAGATGCCATTAATGGTACTCCTGTCATCAGCTCTAAATCTACCAGTAAGAGCATGAGGAGTGTTTGATGGTACCAAGAGCTTCCATTGATCATCCATTAGATCTCCAAATCTCACCAGCATAATAAACATGATCCAAGCTATAGATAACCTGGTGAGAAAATCTAGAGCGATGTATCAAATTACTTTCCAGATGAGATCTCCAATCAATTCCAGTCTCTGATAGACAGATAAATATCATCAATCCACATGTTTGAATACACCAGCTTTCCATTCTTGGAATTTATCATGTACTGTACTTGAAGGACCAAGACTACTAGGAGGAGCATCCATTGACAACCAGTACTGAAAAACATAGATGTAGAGCAGTATTTTACGTTAATAGTACTTGAAACGTGATCGTACCATAGTAGAGGTAAAGATTAAAGGGTTTAAGATTGTTAACTTCCTTTTTGAATCTAAAAACAGATGGATGATATTCTTTTTTTATGAATTCCAACAGATCATGGCCAAGATCTTTACTATTGTACATTCAAACCAGAAGTGGAGTGTTTTTACTGCTACTTTGAAAGACAATCATATCCATGTAGTAGTTGATGTACGTCATTATCCAGAATCTAAAACATGCGCACAATTCAACAAGGAGAAGATGATCAAAGCGCTCAAGAGGGAAAATGTATCATATGTACATATCTTTTATTGAAGTGGTTAGACTTTCACGGAATAATTTTTTTGAATTATAACAGTACAATTTATACATCGGGATCATTCTGTACCAAACTTAAATAGGTACTTAGCCGAATCTAGTCTTATGTATGAATATCCAATCCGTCCAACGATTGGGTTCTGGTTAGTAGTGATCTTATTAGGGCTTGAGACAGCTTGGGGAGTAGTACCCCTAATTTACTATAGACCTAGGCCTAACTAGTGGATGTACGCAAGTGGAGGTAGAACTATTGGTTTGACATCCTATTCTGATGATATGGCTTTAGAACAAACAAAAGTGTTCACAGGATATGAGAATACTACTAAAGTTGTCTTACAAATTCTGTCTGATTCAAAATACAAATGCGATTCCTGTACAGATTCTAGTGCCCCATCTGTATCTATTGAGATTTTTCAAAAAGCAATGGAGGAGGCGAGGAATCAAGGAATTATCTTCAAGTACCTAACCGAGATAACGCCAAATAACTTATCTTACTGCAAACAGCTGTCAAAATTCACAGAGCTGCGTCATTTAGACGGAATAAAGGGCAATTTTTCGATAGAATTTATTTAGCCAGTGCAACACTAAAGGAAAACCAACCGATATCTCGACTCATTTTCAGTAATGTTAGGACTATGGTGGAACAGCAGCAGTATTTGTTTGAAACTCTATGGAATGGAGCTATTCCATCTGAAATAAGAATTAGAGAAATCGAAGAAGGCATAATACTAGGTGCTACACAAGTTATCCAGGTTCCTTCAAGGATACTAGAATTGTTCATTAATCTGGTAAGGCAAGCTAAAGAAGAAGTATTGTTAGTACTTCCCACAATTAATGCATTTTATCGTGAGGAACGTCTAGGAATAATAAGGTTGCTCAAAGAAGCAGCTTTAGATCGTGATATCGATGTCAGGATTCTAACTCCAACTAATGATGATATTGAGCAAAAAATAAGCAACATAGTAGCATTGGAACAGGGAAAACTCGCCATCCAACCTATTGAGAGGATCACAGGAGTCACGATTACTACTGTCACCATCGTGGTTATTGACAGAAAAGAATCCTTGGCAATAGAAAAAATTGATGATTCAAAAGATAATTTCTTAGAGGCGACAGGGTCGGCAACTTATTCTAATAGCGAACCAACTGTCTTATCCTATCTCTCAATCTTTGAAAGTCTATGGCAACAGACTGAATTGTATATGAACGTCAAAGAAACAAATAGACAACTTGAGCATGCAAATGAACAAATATTAGCAACTGAAAGAGCAAAAGAAGAATTCATTTCTATGATAAGTCATGAATTAAAAACCCCCTTAGCGCCACTTAAAGGATATGCTCAAATGCTGCAAAGACCAAAGATTATGAGAGCCGAATTAAACGAGCTACAAAAGAAGGCCGTAGAAGCTATGAGCAGGAATATAGACAAACTACAAGCATTAGTTGACGACGTAATGGATGTCTATAAGCTTGATATAGGAAAGCTAAAGTTTTCTATGACTGATACAGATATCACTAAAATGGTCAACGAGTCAATTGCTGAACTGAAGCCACTTACAATTAATAAAAAAGTAGACATTACCACATACATAAAAAATAATGGAACAGTCTACTGTGATCCAAATAGAATTGAGCAGGTTATTTCCAACTTGGTCAGGAATTCTATAGACTTTGTGCCGGATAATGGAAGTGGGAAGATAACGGTGAGGGTTCAGAGAGATAATAAGGGGAGTAATGATGATATGACTCTTTTCAGTATAGAAGACAACGGTATAGGCATTAACCCAAATAAAGCTGAGAGACTTTTTCAGAAATTTTATCAAATTGATACGGGATTCACTCGTAGGCATGCAGGTACTGGACTTGGACTGGTCATATGTAAGGGAATAATTGATGCTCATGGTGGAAAGATTTGGCTTGATAAGTCTTATAGAGGTGGCGCGGCAATAAAGTTCACGCTACCCCAGAAAGGAAAGCAAGTGGAAATGGAGGAGACACGAGAGTAATATGAGAGTGCTGTTGATAGACGATAACAAGGATATAGCTGATATGGTTCGCTTATGTCTTGAAAGTCAAGAAGACGTTATATGTGACGTTATATGCGATGGGAAAACAGGGTTGCAGTCAATAAAAGAAGGTGATTTCGATGTTATATTGTTGGATCTTGCAATACCAGATTTCAGTGGGTTCGACATTTTCAAAGCGTTAAAAGATGATGGCACAATAAACTCCAATAACATTCTAATATTCACAGCCTCCTCTGTGACTGATATTGAAGTGCAAGAGATGCTATCATCTGGTGCAAAAGGAGTCCTTAGAAAACCATTATCAATAGATGATCTGATTGGTGCTGTAGAAAGATTTCGCCCAATTGGAGGCTGACGACCACCTGAATAGTGTTAGATGCCGGGTGAAACTACATTCCAGCCATAGTACATAAAGCTGGGGTGGGTTCTTGGTGCTGGTGGGTATCCATCTTTCCCACTATGCCAGCACGGCCAGAAAGTGCCCTCATTGAGACAAGACCACTGTCCCATCGAGGCGTTCCCTTCTTGGAGGCATTATCGAATTTTCCTATGGCAATCCAATCAGACAGCCTGGTTGGAGGATGTATATATACACATGGCATGAGGTCGGGTATGATAAGTATCGTAAGTGCAATGTTAGATCAAATACTAAAAAGCACTGCAAGGTATTTTAACAATCAATTAAAGACATTTCAGGAATTGGTCAATGGGCAGAGAATTTAATATATCAGCTTTCTGCGCCCATCCACGCCTAGCTTGAGCTATACCTAATTTCAAAAATGCAAAATGAACAGGATGATGTGCGTCGGAATCAATAACAAGTTTAACTCCTTTTTGGATAGCCATTCTTATATATTCATCCTTTAGATCAAGACGATCATAATGAGCATCAATTTCCAGTATAGTACTTGTATCCTTTGCAGCATCTATTAGTTTCTCAATATTAACAGGATAACCTTCTCTTTTATTTATAAGCCTGCCTGTAGGATGAAATATTATATCAACACTAGGATTCTGAGCTGCTTTTATCAGTCTATCGGTCTGAACTTCAATTGGTTGCGAGAAATTAGAATGGATAGCCGCACCCACAACATCAAGTTTATCTAATACATTATTTGCAATATCAAGCGATCCATCTTTCAT
>JAICVW010000021.1 GCA_025935105.1 Nitrososphaeraceae archaeon | reverse complement strand
GGAAGTCCTCTACTGCGGCCAGCGCAAAAGTGCATGATTAGCAGATAATTAAACTAGCATAATCACTGTGCTCAAGCAACGATGTTTTGGCAACTATCAGAATATGTTTGTTCGAACTTCTTGTTCTGATGCCAATCATTTCAGGTTAAAGACAGGCAAAAGCATTTTGTTTCTAAATGCGGATGAGTTTAGCTTGATCTGCCAGTTCCTTTCAGCCTAGTGTTCATTCTTGATTCACCTTCAAGAAATCTTCTTCTGTCATCGTCTGTACTTAAAATTAGAGGCGTAACTTTTACAGACTTCCCTGCATCATCCAGAGCAACCACAGTCACAAAAGCAGTTCCTGTTAGTGTCCTTTCTCCCGAGTCTAAATCATCTGCCATTATAATGACTTCAACTTCCATTGAAGATCGTTTAACATAATTAAGTCGTGCAGATAGAATCAGAGCGTTGCCAATAAAAACTGGCTTAAGAAAAGCCACCCTGTCAATACTGGCGGTGACTACGTTTGCATGCCCAGCGTGGCGCTTAGCCACAAGACCAGCAATAAGATCAATATGTTTAAGTATTACGCCGCCAAAAACGTTACCTTTAGGATTTGCATCCGACGGGAGCATCATAATAGTTGTTTCCGATTTTGAGTCGTTCGAAGGCTTGCCGCGAATTGAACCATCACTTGGATCCATTTTAACAATAATGGTTATTCAATTATTTATTAAGTAAATGTATGTCTTGGCTAGAGTATTTGAAAAGTGATGGTTTCAGAATTCCAAAGCCCTCGTGGCAAAATTAAGATTTAGAGGCTATTTGGAGCCTCACGTGTGAAATACAGAAATAGCTCTTGCAGTGAGGTTTCCAAATAGTCATATGTCAACATTGGTAGGCTATTCAAATTAATCACTAATTCATCGATATATAACAAATTGCCCTTCTTTATCTAGAGGATGTTTCTTTATTAAGTTCAATAAGAATCTATTTCCTATTAAAACCACTCAAGACTAAAAGCGGCCCTCCGATCTAACCCTAAGGTTTCTGTTCTTATGGCAAGACGCGGAAAATACTTGATCTCAATCAGAGCCAGGAATACAAATTTGGTCTAGGAACAGCTTTTACAACTAATGGGGGATCAGGTATGGAGAGATTTCTACTATGAGTAGTGTTATAACGATCAATGCTATTAGAAAGATGTGATCACGTCTCAGCTTCATTGCCTTATCTCATTACAAGATATTAATATTTAATCCTTTGAATTGGATCACACACCTGTCCAGGTAATAGAAGCGCAATTCCAAAGATGGAATAGAATTGCGTTCTTGAAAGCACGGTCTCTCGAATTCACACCCTGCTTCATAGTCCCATATTCTTTCGAATGTGATTAATCTGTGGTAAACTTGTTATTTGCTAATTTGAAGCACATGGATTCTAAATTGTATTATGCTCTTACAAGACTGGATTTGTGTGAAAGAGGTGGTTCCTGCTGAGCTGACGTCAATAAAGACATAAAATGAATATCATCTTATAGACTTATAAATAAATGGACTTTAATCAGAGTTCTAATATCACCTTTGGAGAATATTGAGAAGGAACGTCATTCATCCTGGCTTGAAAACTTTTATGATTTGATAGTAGCGATCGTCGTTTTCCAGCTTAGCACAAATCTCACCCATAGTGTGTCTGTTTACGGATTTCTTGGATTCGTTGCACTATTCATACCTGTGTGGTGGTCTTGGATAGGAGTGACATATTATAACTCCAGGTTTGAAACTGATGATTTGGGACACAGGCTATTGACTTTATCACAAATAGCTGCTGCTGCATTTATGGCGGTATGTGTGCCCGGCGGGCTAGGCAACAATTCAACCGGGTTTGCTGTGTCATACGCGGCAATCCGTGGGATTCTGGTTATTCAATATCTTCGCACTGGTAGACACATACCTTCTACTCGCAGAATCGTCAGACCATATTCAATAGGATTTTCAATTGCAGCTTCGCTATGGCTAGCTTCTGCATTCGTTCCAGCTCCAATGCGATTCATAATGTGGATAGTGGGCTTGGCGATAGATGTTGTTACTCCAACGGTCTTTACAATGCGGACGTCCACTGGCTTTGCACCGAACATCCATCATCTTCCCGAAAGGTTTGGTACTTTCACTATAATAGTTTTAGGCATTTCTATCCTAGCGGTCGTCGATGGCATATCTGACCATAATTGGACAACACAATCGATTTTGGACACAGCCCTTGGGTTGGGAATTGCCTTTAGTCTGTGGTGGATATATTTTGATAGCGTTGATGGCTCTGAGGTCAGAGCGTTTTATAATCAAAAAAAAATAGGAGTGTACATTTGCTGGCTTTACATACATTTGCCTCTTCTTATTGGGTTCACGGCCCTAGGCGCTGCTATTGAGCATTCCGTGTTGAGTAACCAGTACCAAGCCTTGCCGGACTCTGACAAGTGGTTAATGTGTATCTCAGTAGCTCTTTGCCTTGGGGCTTTGGGAACAATAAATATTACTTCGGAAAAAACAAAATTCACGTCGACAGTTTCTTTGGGGAGAAGATTTTCTATGTCCTTATATGCCTGGGTAGCGGCATCTTTTGTTATCGCTATAGCAATCGTCGAACATAGCTTGTCGCCAGTATATCTAATGTCTATAATGGCTGTCGCATGCAGTGGTCAAGTAATTCTGGATATTAGGCGCCACCCACATCACCGTCTATTCAAGCTATAGAAAAGCAGAACTATGATTTTCATTTGTAAGTTCAAATTCATTTAAAGTTTTTCTTCAACCATTTAAAGTTGGTTCTGTCTCTTGAAAGCAATATCACAGCCTGTAAATGTCCAATTAATCAGCAATTGAGCAACAGGCTTAAGATCTAAGTTTAATCTAGAATTTGACTCGATGGTAACTAATTAGTATAACAATATATAGTATTCATAAACCTGTCCAAGTGTTCTTAACGCCTATAAGGATAAGGAGTATAGCTGCGGCAGTAAGATAATATGACGGCTATTGCACTATTGATTCTGGTATCATCCATTGGTTTGGCAGTAATATTGTCGGGTGTCTCAGGGAACGCAGCATGGGGTGCCTCTACCGTGTTGTCTCCGACAAGCCGAGCCCCATCAAGTCATTCAGGCCCTGTTATTCAAGAACAAGTTAGTACGGGGAATTCCGGATTGGACAAACAAATCTCGAAATTCTACAGTTGTATATCGAAGACACACCTAGATCCACCCACAATTCAAGTCGTCGATAGCTGTTATACTCAACAACAAATAGCTGGCGTCACCGGCTCTGGCACAGTCACCCAGAATCCAAACAAAGTTGAAACACATCCCTTTAATACAACTCCCAAACATAACACGGTCAACCCTCCACCCGGTATTCTGGTGGAAGTCCCTTGATAGCGCTATTTTGTAACAGGAGAATAATCAACGGCCATTCGGTGTTGGTAAGGTCCGGAATTTGGACCTTCCTTTTTTGAAAGGGCAGCAAAACACGAGTAAGTACACACAAGTACATACAAGTAAGGGCCTACCTGTGAAAGTTCGAACGAGTATAAGTTTACTTGTTATCTGAAAGGTGCCCCTCGGATATACTGGCCATATGGAAAAAAGCAGGCTCAGCTCCAGCTGTGGTTGATCGGTTATCCTTTGTTCCCCCGAGTCTTTTGTATATCATTCTGCGTGATACGAGGGCCAGCTCTTTTGGAGTCTCTTAAGGAACAGGTATTTTATTCTTACATCTGAATTTCTTCAATGCGAGAAGAGGAAAGACAGAACTGAATGTCTTCACATTCCACACGTTACAATTTAAACTCACTCTCCAGCACTTGCATTTCTTTCTTCAGAAAAGCGTTAGCCATAGAAAACTAGAGTGCCTAAAGTGGCTAAATTACCAAGGCTTGCCTTTTCGGCCAATTATTTGAATTTAAAAGGGCGAAGTACTCTCTCTTTCTCATGCTGAGGTTTTCAGACAGGGTTGAGTACTAAGAATCTCAAATAGCAACCTTATAAATAAAGTGAAGTGCAGTCCATCGTGTAGCAGCGGATATAATGAAATCCTTCTTCGTGATGTTCTTTTCTAGTTTTATGGTGATGGTCCTAGTCACACCCTCTACTTCTGTTGCTTTCGCACAGGCATCGTTTGCGGAAAACAAAACTGCCCCTTCGGGTATTGATTGGAACACACTGTGCAATGATGTCGACCAAATGAATATTCTACTTCAGCCCTGTAGCGACATTATAGATTCTAACGGCTCATTGACTTCCGCTGGCGTCACTACCATGTCGTGTATTAGTAATGGATTGTCATTAGGCCTAGACGCCCTTCACCACGGCATGCCTATATCTAAAGTCATCTTCGGGTTGGGTTTGTTGGCACAGCCTACGGGGTGTGGCGAATTCATAAATATGAATTCGATAGAATCTGCTAATCAGTTTCAGTTTCTTATACAGGCGTTCGACCTTCATTGAAAACCTAATGTTGTTTCGCGAGTGCCTGCTTGCTACGGCTCTGGCTGATATCCACTTAGTTTAGAGTAGACTCTGAAGTACTTTGCCTCTGCGAGTTAATTGTCGATTCCACATTCTCCGCCAATTTATCTTTGACCCTGTTCTTAGTTGATTAATTCATATTGTACTGCACATGGAGCCATCATTTGAGGATATAATATTTCCAATAATATGGTTACCGAAGAAGCTATTGAAGGCTATTTCCTGCAAACCCGCATTATCTGCACGACTATTTGGACTAAATTAAAACCAACAGATACTCCTTTATAGCTTCTAGGTAAACCTGCACTCTGAGTATATCGGGAGTTATGCCGCCACCTACCTAGCCAGCAACGGGAATATATTCCAGTTCTAATAACTGTCTGAATCTCTGACGGAACTGCAAATCCTATGCCTAATAACTCGGTGTTGAATTAATGACTCTATTTATGCTTAACCTGTCCTCGCATTTTAGTCAGGGGTCCACCAGAATTTCCTGGATTTATAGGAGCATCGGTTTGATTGCCGCCGGAACAGAAATGCCAGGTGAAAGACAATTCCTATAGTTATACTTAAAGGCAGCGCCTATCAAAGTTACATCTAGGGTGGAATTCATCCACTACTACGTCTGCAGCTAATAGTTACCATTTTTTGCCCCGGGCTATAATAGTCGTTCATTTTGAGCCGATACTAATCCATAATCATAATGTGCAAATCGGGGAATACACAGAAGGTAGAAGAATCTAGTCACGATTGCTTACTGCATTTGCAGATTTACAAATGCCAAATTGAAACGCATAAATAGTTTCTTGTTGTAGGCATTGCAATGTACAAACCAATTATGTTCGCGATCGCAGCCGCAATATTGCT
The DNA here is from genome assembly GCA_025935105.1 of Nitrososphaeraceae archaeon. Classification (GTDB taxonomy): domain Archaea; phylum Thermoproteota; class Nitrososphaeria; order Nitrososphaerales; family Nitrososphaeraceae; genus Nitrosopolaris. Next base: position 9,119 of record JAICVW010000021.1, on the reverse strand, counting down.
GACGGCGTTCGTAACAGTGGCTTCCTTCGAGTTCAGTCAAGCAGTTCACGCTCAGAACGCAACTGCTGGCGGTATGAAGAATGCTACTGCTGGTGCCGCAGGCAACTCAACTGGCGGTGCTGGCGCTAACATGACGAAGAAATAGAAAGTTATCTTTGTCACGAATGTGGAGCAAGAAACAACCTTTACTTTTTTTTATATTCTTAAACTGCGGCAATCTTGGGATGATTTAAACTCGCCTGTTGTCTAATTATATAGGAGCGTAGAATCAAATGTTTTGGTCTTTATGCTTGTAATACCATAATGTTCAGCTTTTCCTGATGTCAGTTCAAATGTACCTATTCCTGACTGATAGTGTTATTGATAACAACGCGTCACGTTTGATCCAAGCTAGTCAATTTGATGGTTTACCAATTACGAAGTTAGCTATTCGTACTCCGACTAGTTTGTAGCATCCAGTTAAATTCTTGAATTGAAAGTGGAAATGGAGATACCATCCAAAACCCAAGATTTCAACCTCCAAACGAGTCTGATAGGAATTTAGAAGAGTAATAACTTCGGAATGCCACTTTTCCTTTGCAAATCTGGTATAGAGTTGATGGCCCAAACTAAGAGGCCTGGTTATTTCAGATGCATTATTATGCGAAATATTTTTCTACTGTGACATGAAAATCTATGTTACAAGAGATAGTAGCTCCAATCAAGATAGCTACCATCACTTTAAAATCTTGACTTAATCTCTGTAGACACCTACGGACGATACCAATCAGAATACCTATCTTCTTTGAATTTCCTTTTATAAGTGAATTGTCGTAATAAGAATTTTATTAGAGGAAAGTACTTTGCTAGAAAGCCTAGAAAAACTGAAACCAAACCACCTACAATGAATCTAATTCCTATTATTACAAATCCGTCACCGCCTTCCTCAGTGGAAAGATATCGAGTTCCAATAATTACACACGTTACACCGAAGCCAAAAATTATTATGCCTGCAGCCAATAGTGGCTTGAACAAGATTGCCGTGTCACTTATCGGTTTTGACATTCCTTCTAATGATAGTAGAACATCTTGCCTAATTAAATGATTTATGAACTCTAACAGCCGCGCGGAGGGGAGCGGTTGCACTCCCTGCCTTTGTCAAGTAAGCCTATGACTCACAACACGAGTTAGCCTCAAATGGTTCTGAGCGCTATTTACCCTATCATGTTAGGCGAACGCTTCCGAATTATCTTGATTTGTACATTTCATGTGTTTATTTGAAGTACGAGACCGATTCTCAGCAACTAGAAGACTAGACCCGAGAGTCAAAAGAATTCCTCGAGTTCTCTGAAACAAAAAAATGTGTTTCCTTAGTGAGCTAATAAATTATTATCATCTCATCAGCGTATCTTCCGTATAATGTCAATAGAATTAGCTCGCACATTTCATTGTATTCTGTTCCCGTATATTCATTCTTGTAATTAATTATGAGGCTGAAGATCAAGACCTACAACCGGCGCATCGTCTTTGCGCTAAGTGTCAAAAGTGACCACCGCTTCCCTAATTCTGAAAGAGCTCTGATATATAAAATGTACGTGGGACTTATCTTACACGGGGCTTTGGGTGTGATGTGTACGATATCTACAATAATACATGACTAATTGAATAGTACATCCTATATCGAAGGCAAATATATTATCCACTGGTGTGCATCGACTATGGATATCTATAAAACCAATTGTAATACTAGTTTCTTTAACTCTTTTGTTTTATCGATAAAACAGATATATATATTAAGATACGCTCTGGTTTTGTCGAACGTGATTAAAATTATATATGAAGATTATAGGGCTAGCTGAACGAGAAGTGGAAGTCGAAGTTGAATATCAAACACGATCACAATGTCACATGTCTCAAGTCATACTGCATCGTCCAGATCAAAAGATATAGCTATAACTTATGGAAATGGGATGTATCAGACTTTTCATACCTACTTCAAAATGCTAGGTAGTATTCGGGAATCTGGATGCAAAACGTAGAAGGTTGAATTTACTAGTTGAGAGTCATCCAATCATCTAAATATTTTGGTAAATGGCATTCTAGATATACAATTCTGCATAGAATTCTTTGAGGTTAGCCTCGGCATGAAGCACACGAACCTCTTATTATACCAGAATCTGTCCGATTAATAGCTTTATGATATTAATTTGGCAACTTGGAACCTAACAAGATTGAAGATAGCTCACCTTATAATTTATTATTAAATACATGAAAAGTTGATATAATACAACGATAAGTTGGTTTAAGATGGATATCAAAGACCTGCTAACTGGTGAAATCTATAGACAATGTATTTTTGGAACTATCGCATATGATGAATTGACGAAGTCTCTTGAGTCGATAAAGGATTCCGAAACGGATCAACTCGATCGATTTTGGTATTCCGTTCAGACATTTCTAGCAGCTGTTTCTAATATCTCAAAGCTATTATGGCCGTTTGCCCCTTTTGGATCGGAGTTAAGTCCAGAAACCTCTACACGCAGGGAGACACTCAGAGGTCTGCTAGGAATAGAGGATAGCTCTCCGCTTAAGCCTAAAAAACTGAGAAGCTACTTTGAACAATTTGATTCCGAATTAGAAGAGTGGGCATCGAGATCTAAAGATCGCATGATTATAGATTCAAATGTTGGGCCGCTTCAAATGAGTCCAGGTGCCTCAGGCCCAATTGCTTATATGCGGAATTTTGACCCGGTGAAATTTACTCTGGTTTTCCGCGATGAGGAATATCAGATTAGAGAGATATCTAAAGCAATAAATGATTTAGCGCAAAGAATTCAGAGTAGTTACACTTAAACTTCGGCAAAACTCAAAATTTCTCAGAAGCCCATGCTTCAATTAGCTTTCTATTCCTTAGAAAATACTTCCTGTCAACAATTATGACGTCGTTCCAATCTAAAAGCTCCTTTAGCTGTATGTTCCTCCCTTCAGGATAGTTTACTCCTTCAATGAGACCGCCTACGAAGTTTCTTCCGATTTTCTTCTTCTCGCCCTCGGTTACAGTTGATGACATTATGGCATATCCGTCCAAAGAACTTTTAAATTTATCGAGTTTAAATCTTTTGTTAAAGAAAACTAATCCATTTTACACATCCCAAATTGTTCTTGATCAGAATACTTGGATTGAATGAGTTAAGTATCAAATTAATAATCTACACCTCAGTCCTATCGTTTTGTTAAATCAAAAAGATACTTGATAGTTTCATACAGTTTAGACTTGCATGTGATCAACTCTGTAGTTTCTGACTGACACCAAATCAGCGAACAATATGGGTCGGAATTTAGAGATCATTGACCACTAAGTATTTGGCCGTCTATTGCATTAGCCTTGTTAAAGCTAGAAGAGGGGCCTGAATGATAGTTAAAAGCGACAGATTAAAGCATGCAATCCTCGCTGCATTAGCTGATGGGGAGCCCCAGAAAATATTAGATTCAGCAATGTATGAATCCAAATCAGTCAACAACATTGTCCATGAAACAGAGATTTCACACACTACTGCGTATCGTAAAATTAGATGGCTGGTAGAAGAGAAGCTATTGGTCGTTGATAAAATCGTAATCACCGAGGACGGAAAAAAATCAACTCTTTTTAGAACAATATTAAAGACTTTTACTGTAAAATACGAGTACAATAATGTCATTATAGAGACTGAACAAAATGTAGATATCTTGAGGAAGGTCACGGAAAGGTTCTTTTCACTAGATGACTGAAGACTGCTTCCTCTTGTTGGTTGAACTGACAGTACCTGGATAGTCAAGTAATCAAATCATTCTGTAATCGATTGAGCCTATTTTGATAACACCGACAGGTCGAATCAAACCATAGTTGTCCTGTCAGGGCTTAAAAACAATTGCTAATTCGCATTGTGACAGCAGCCCCGTAACAAATCATGAAAAACCGGGAACAAGGCAATCACGGTTTGCTGCGAGAATCACAATGCGAATATTCAAGCAGCAGCTGTTATGACATATAAATTTCTCTTATTGGAATGCACAAATTGAGTGTTTAGAAATTAACATGAGGAATCTTATGAGCAGGCAAATAACCTGATCTGCCAGCGCCTATTGGACAGCCATTTTCTTTATATCTTCTTTGAACTTTTTTCGAATTCTATTTAGAGAAGCTTCGATTTCCCTTATCCGATAGTCCACATTATCTTCTATAGTGCTAACGTCGGCTGGTTTGTAGACATGATAGTAACCGCCTTCCTTTATTATTCTAGTGTGCTTTGTGCAAAAACCCAAAGAAACAAGCTTTTGCAATGATCTAAATATTGTCCCCTTATCTTTGTTCAATTTTTTTGCTAGCGAACCCAATGTAAAACCATCTTCCTCCTTTTTTCGATACTTCAACAGTACTCGTAATAAATCTGAATCAGAAGTGGATAGATCGTACAGGCAAGCGAATACGTCTTCGCAAGAAGAATTCTGATGGGTCAGCATATTAATAGAAGAATGGGGCACAAATGATTCTACTTGCTGTTCTCTAATAAAGGTTTTGTACTGTTTAACCAATACCATAACAAAACGTTTAAAAGTTTCCAGGTCTCATATTGTACGGTGATTACAAAATCGTGCAAAACTCCGATAACGATAACGAATTACAGAATATCTTGGCGAAAAAGAGGGATGAGCTGATGGCCAAGGCACAGAGTGGTAGCAATATAACGTCTCCCATTACTCTAACCGACTCTAACTTTAATGAGATGGTTAATAGCCACCCTCTTTTAGTTGTTGACTTTTGGGCACCTTGGTGTGGACCTTGTCGAATGGTTTCGCCACTAATAGAACAGCTCGCAAGCGAAATGGCTGGTAAAGTAGTGTTTGGGAAGCTAAACGTAGACGAGAATCCCAGAGTTGCAAGTACATTCGGAATCCAAAGTATACCCACGATATCTATTTTCAAGAACGGCAAATCTGTTGATGGATTTGTCGGAGCGGCTCCGAAGCCACAAATTCAAGCTAGAATATTAGCACAGCTAGGAAAGGATGACGCATAGAGCTTGTAGGGACATATTGCTTAATTGCATCTCATTAGCAAACAGTTAGCTCCTGTTTTTAGGTTCTCTAGCTAAAAGTCTTTCAGATGAACTAACCTCTTTTGTCTGAATTAGGTTCTCCAATGACGTCACCACGGAAGCGAAGAACATGTAGGAAAGATTATGTTGACTGAAAAAGTACAGTTCAACATTAGTATTTATAGTAGAACAGGTTCATTCTGTCTAATATTTTTTAGAAAGATTCTGAGTTGTCTCAGCAGGTGTTCAAAAAAAGGGATCACTTCGTTGTAATTCAGCCTTGAACCAGGGATCAACAAGGAAGGGTTTGCAGATAACACAGAACCTTCTAAGGAATATATCCTAAGTTGAATGATTATCCAGTATAGATTCCCTCTGCGGTTTACCTGATCCAGCTCATGTGCTAATTCAACTCCCTTAGTCTCAGCTGAAAGACCTGTAAGCACCCGATAGATGTCCAGCTTATCAGCCGGAATGCCTAGCTGGAGCTTATAGTTGATCTTCAAAAACATAGAATCAAATATACCATATAATTGCGAGATGAAAGAGTCAGTTTCGAGCTCCGCATTTATCCGTGCCGATTTCGCCAGTAAGTCTCCGTGTTTGGATTGGATGTATTTAAGGTTTTTTAAGTGCTCTTCGCATGCATAAATCTTAAAGATAATTCGATCGGACTCTAGAAAAGGCAAGTCATCGGATGTCAACAAGTTTTGCTACAATGTTCATGCTACTTAGCACTTTCCTCTGGGAATTTGATCAGGTCAAATGAAAAACACTTGACGATAAATATCACAACGGTAGCATTGGATGACTGATAGGCACATCTTTACATCTTTACTATTTTTTATGTTCTTGCCATTAGGAGCGTCGGCAAATCATCTAGATAGCTGGGTAAGTGTTTGATACGAATTTAGTTATCAAAACATGGAGATCTGTTAAGATAAAAGAGCAGATTTTTCCTGTTTGTATGAGACCTTAATACTTCTTATCCAAGTAGGAGCGACACCTGGGACAGTCTATCTAGGTAGTTGAGTAAGTTGATAGGCCATATGTAACTGCTGCTTGGTTATTGGCTGTCCAATTTATCCAGCCTTTTTTCTATCTCCGTCATTCGTTTGTCCTGATATGCTGTATATTCGGTGTGTTCTGGCAGGTGTTTCTGTGCTTTTAAATGTTCGGCGTGCTCCGCAGTACCTTCCGCTTCGTTGCCACATTTACTACATTTTACCATTATTAGTTCAAGAAAAAGACAGCGTTTTATTTGTTATCCATCTAGATATCCCAGTTAGGAGACATCCAATAATAATAGCATACGCAGTTTGTACCTTCCCTAATATCAAGAGATGTAGGGAGTTATCTTAAATAGACTATTGAATTCTTTGATCGAATTATGATAGATTTCAGCAGGCTAGCAAAATGGCCTAGCTACGTGGCTCCTTTCAATGGGATGCTCTTCATTTTGCTCTGCAGTTCTTTACTTTTTGTCAACTCGATGGCATACGGGCAACTATTTCCAAAAAACTCTGGTATAATGCCAGCTAAACCTATCCCCATTATTTCACATGTAACAAAGCCTGCAGCTCATAATGTAAAGATCACTTCTCCAGTCAAGGGCGCAAAGGTACTTGTTGATCACAACCTTCTGATTTCAGGGATATCTGCTGGTAATCATAATGCAACTTCCATTAATTGTCATGTCTCAGTAATAGTAAATGGCATAAAGCCCTATAGACTTACAATAGCTATGGGCCCAAATACACCAACTGATTATTCAAAGTGGATTTTCATTTTGGACCCCAGTTACACACATATCAAAGCTGGACAAAACAAAATAACAGCGATGTACTTTTGTGCTAGTAATCCTGGAGCATTGTCGCATTATAGTGTCAACGTAACAGGCATAAATCCCAGCTTCAATAATTTCACAGGAATAGGATAGCTATTATTTCATCTATGGGCCTTAAAAACCTCGATCAACCCACGAGCGTAGCGCCGGAGGTGGGACTTGAACCCACGAGTCCCGGAGGACATCAGCTTCCACGTGCTGTGCAAAGATCTCGAGGCTGACCCCTTTTAGGGTCGACAAACTTACCTAGCTCGGGTACCCCGGCACAAATTCTGAATAGCTAATACAATTTAATGTTTTATGAGGTCTGAAAAGGATATACTTCTCAATTCATTGTGTATCTTTTTTGCTAAAGTCAAAATCTGCGAGAAAAGAGCCGTTATTCATGTCTAGAAGATGTTTCAGGTACAAAACTACTGCTAACTGTGGGAACACGAGTAGCGAAACCACTTTCATAGTGAGTGTCTCTTAGGCAATTATGTTACAAAAGAGTAACAGGTTCAATCATTATCTAAATTAAAAGTAGTTCATTAAATAAATATGAATTAACTGTGATTAAATTGCTGCATTAAATTCGCCAAGTCAAATATATTTGATGCAACAAATGCAATTGAAAAGAGTACGATTCGGACCCAACTATCGACCAGAATGTGCGTAGCTGTGATAACTTTGGTAGTTATAGGTCCTCCAATTTTGTCACTTCAAAGCGCATACGCACAGTTAAAACCATTCCATATTCAGCAACAATTTTTCTATCAACTGAATAATTGCAGAATCAATGCGACCTGTAGCGATATTAGGCCGATAAGCTACATCCTATCCATACCAAGCAAAAACGACACAATGATAAGCAACTATATTGGACATGCCAAGCACTTGATTCAGAAGGATTCGACGCCATTTATTTTGCCTTTTCCCTAAAATATTTCCAAAGTTTAACATTGCATGACATTACTATCAGGCGTTTGTATTGCTGCTTCACGTAAACTAGAAAGACCACTGCGCATTTGGGGCCTTGCGTCAAGATCACTTGATAGATATTCGCTTGGTTGCCTGCCTCACTATCACGTAAGTTATATAGAGATAGATGCTTTAACGCTGCGTGCTAGCATCTGCTATAAACCCACCGACAAGTCAAGAGATAAAAAAGCTAACAATGTTTGATGTGGCCATAATGAGCGGTTTGGCAGATTCACTCAGAAATACACTTAAAGAATACATCAACATCGATCCTTACACCATGGCAGATCCATTTGGATCTGGTGACGAATTTAACTATTCTATGATTCTGGACAAAGGAGAACCGACCAGGGTTGTTGCTATGATCAAAGATGAATTCAACTATTCAGTAATTTTGGACAAAGGAGAACCGACCAGGGTTGTTGCTATGTTAGTGTCTAAGCTGGAGCCCTCACCAAACTTACCATGGGAGCGCGTCTTGGGTGACAGTTTGGTTAGAATATCGGTATCTAAGGCCGGTGCCTCTGAACTTAAAAATGCACTGATGCCAAAAGATACGAACAATTTTTATCAATTTAGAAGAAACGGTAAGGTGAGCGGTTTCATAATGTTCGCCTTTCAAATATGTGGACAAAATTGGTCTGCCTGATCTAACGACCGAATGAAAAATCTCGCTTTCTAGAACATTATTTGTTTAATAAGCCGATGAAAATGCGTGTATTGAAAATCTTGGATGTAATTCGTAGTTACTTGAACAGTTCCTAAAAAGTTCATCGAAACTTATCATCAGTCCCCTCATGTAACGTAAAAGCAAAATGAATGGTTTCGTTTTTATTGTTGGACGCCTCGACTTGAACAGACTACTTTTCACGCAGCGTCTACATAAATGGCTCTCGCCCAATTTTTAGATCGTCATTTTCCAAAAGTTCGATTCCCATATGATCGAGAATCTGTTTTGCTACTTTTCGTTCCTCTCTTGACAAAATGCACTTGGCTATTTTAAGACGATATGCAGGAGCCCATTGTTGCCCGATTTTGTACTTTCCTCGCATTTCAACGGGTGTTATCTTGATTACTGTAACCTCTTGAACAGACGGCATACGGGAATAAAGTGGTTCGTACTTGCCTTCAACCTGATATTTTTTCATAAGCAAGTTCAAAGCTTCTGCTTTTTCCACACTGTTTTCTACAAATGATGCAACCCCCTTGATTACTACGCTAATGTAAAGAGTATCAGCTTGAGAAGCATCTGTAGGATG
>JAICVW010000437.1 GCA_025935105.1 Nitrososphaeraceae archaeon | reverse complement strand
TTGATTATCTGTTAGCTCTTCGAACCTCACTATCGTAATAAAACACAATCAAAGCTATAGGTAAACTGGTGAGAAAGTCTCAAGTAGTATGTCAAATTACTTTCCAGATGAGTTCACTATGATGTTCCTGTTAACCTTGCACCACGACAAAAATACTATTGCAAAAGATCCCAGCATTAAGATTGTTAAAGAATAGCTTATCCAGATCGAAAATATCAGGAGATAAGTAGAGTAATGCATTGTGAGGAGCAGCTGTAATATTACCGTAAGCAGTATTGCTGCTAACGCATATTGAGATAATTTCACAACTTTATGCATAGTATGTAAGTGTAACTTTTTGGTTCTGCACTTTCAACATATTTGAGAATAAGATTCGGTCCTATGATATAGACTAATGCTATTGAAACAAAAATTGGCAAATTCCAATATGCCGAAAATTGGAAGCTTCTAATGAAAATATCAAGTATCATTACACAGACTATCGCACCAAATAATACAAGCATAAATCTCGGACTGTATCTGTGGCTAGAGATCAACACGCTTCGATATTTTGCTTCAGTTCAAGAAGTAGATAAAGAATTCCCCTTGGCTTGACAAAGATAATCAATGCTGACTCACAGATCAGATTTTATGCAAATGGATATTGCAATAATCACAATGTGATAAAGCACATCTCATTCATCCACAGCCCAAACATGATTGCAATTAAATGTGTCTAGAAACCTTCACGAACTCTTTATTTACCTGGTTATTCTTCTACTAGAGAACGTGAGTCAGGGACTTTATAGCAATGTTTTTGATCTTACTGCCAGCAGTGATTTTCACAACCTCATTTGCAGCAGCTGATAAAATTAATCCAGGAGTCTTTCCTACGAATTCTAAGCCATATGGCTTAAACTATCCTGAATGGTCAGTGAAGTGGTGGCAGTGGCTAGTGCAAATACCTTCAAAGAATAATCCGATCAACGATGCAACAGGCGCTAATTGTGCTGAGGGTCAATCTGGTCCCGTATGGTTCACTGCAGGAGGTAATACAGGACCAGTTGTTAGGGACTGTACGATACCCGCAGGAAAAGCAATCGCTTTTTTCCCATTAACATTCGAATGTTCTTATGCAGAAGACTCTACATTAAAGAATGAAGCACAATTACGTTCCTGTGCTGCTAACAGCCTTCAAGGTGGAGTACCACAAGTAAGTATCGATGGTGTAAACTTCAAATCATTGGATCTGTATAGGATGCAGTCGCCTATCTTCAAATTCACCTTTCCGCAGGATAATATTTTTGGTGCTCGTCCAGGTCCCACGCAAGCTGTGTCTGATGGCTGGTTTATAATGTTGCAGCCACTGACTCCAGGGAAGCATACATTACATGCTAGTGGTGTTGTAGTAGGAAACCCTACCCTAGGAACGCAAGGTTTTGCAACAGATGCAACATATCATCTAACAGTAAAATAATTCCTTGACTACTAAGTCGCTTGTATTCCTTTTTTTGTTTGGAGGCCCTTGTTTATAGGTAATATTCTGGTGAAGGCTTTAGAGAACATTCCATCATAGAACAGGGATTAATAGTCACTAAGATCGTAATTACATAAGTGAAACTGAACGGAAATTATTCCACTGTTACCCTACCAGGCAGGCTATTTCAAACTTGACGACTATTCTATCTCAGGAATGCTTTCACTACCATCACTGCTTTTGTTTTATAAAATTAATTCTTGTTGAATCCCATAAGACAGGGTGGTAAGTAGTGTGGTCACATCCCGATATCCCTGCCATACTTATTATAGATATGACATTAACCAGCATTTTATGAAATTCAGCATCAGTCATACGTAATAAGCGGGTTCAGACGACCAGGAAATTATGAGACATACATAGAATTAATAATTATTTCGCAAATATAGGATACGATATTCGTTGGTATCGGAAACCAAAAACAGCCCTTGGTAGAGAAAAGGCAATTAAACAATATTGCGCTTGCTTATGAACCACCCACCCTATTGGGTGTTATCATGTATAATAGGCTCAGAATCGAGACAGGGAGCAATTTGATAAAATGCAGTATTTGCGGAAAATATGAAGTGATAGAGAATGGAGATATTTGCGAAGTATGGAAGGATTAGTCATTGAGTTATTATTCTGATAAATGTGAGCAATATTGCATGGAATGGTGGGAATACAATCCCGATGAAAAAGAGATGAATGAACGATGAAAAAGAGATGAATGAAATGGGAGACAATGATATTTGGTCAGAATATTTTTGTAACCGAGGTCTTACAGAACGGACAGATGGAGTATTTACAAGGGGCTTCGAATGAATGATGGCGCGCCAATATTTCCTCCATTTATAAAGTCTGAGCAATGGGATGCAAAGAGAAAGGAACAAATTTTGAGCAGACCATATCCTGTGACTTATCCGAATGTATGAACAATGAAAGAGCGCCCCGGGTGGAAGGGGGCCATCGTATGTACTAGAGGGATAAATTCAGCGAATTGGAGTAAATATCAAAGCCGCTTGAATCCTTTAACGGTCATATGCTGAATTAATGCATCATGAATTCTGTCAAAATTTGGAAATTTATCCATATTACCGGATCGTATAGACACCCTCGTGTGCTCGTTTGTGCCCCAAGCCATATTTTCAACAATTACATGCATATTGGGACTGTCATCCTCGTAATTGTCGCTTGTTCTTCGTATAACATCAAATCCTTCTTCAATCAAGTGTGTTATGGCCTCCTTAATTCCCTTGTGTATAACCTTATTGGAAGAATAGTCTTTATTGCTAACAAACACTCGTATAAACGCAACCGTTCTACTGTCGGATTCTATATCAATGCCATCCACCATCTGTTGGTCCTGCTCCATACTCGGACAGGACCTTATTACTTGACCATTCTCAAATACTTTATTGAGCCTTTGTCTGTCTTACGGGTCTGGTCACTTTCCTTTTTCGACCCTGATATCATTTTCTGTCATCCATCATGTTCTTGTTGAAGCGATACGGGCCGATGAGTTATTGTGGGTGACGACGTAGGTGTCCGATTCTTTTGGAAAAAAATCGAACAGAATCATAAATGACTACGCCGCATGCATGCCACACACATACCACATTTCACAAGAGCGGGTTAAATTTGAAATTGTTTGCTAATAAATTGCAGGTTGTCTGAGACTTCATTACTTTCACTTATCAGATAATACTTATCAGTATCCGTTTCAGCGGAGCACAAACGTCATTATCCTACAGCATTATTCTTTTGTATGAATGAGTGTCACGCGCCTGATGTCATTAAAATGTGCTTGTTGCGCATTTAGTAATATTTACCACAGTACATCAGTATGCCGTATTTTGACACGCGACAATATTTTTCTTGGCATTTTGGAAAGAATTCTGTGGTACGTCTTTTCATACTCTTATTAAGGTCAAAGTCCAATTATAGAATGTGAAAATCTCCTACCATTGTGTTTCGTGCAAAAAAGACTTCGATAATATGGAATCTGCGAGCTTTCATGTTAAATCTACCAAACATGAAATCATCGAAGAGACACCAGGATGTT
>JAICVW010000325.1 GCA_025935105.1 Nitrososphaeraceae archaeon | reverse complement strand
TGTATCTGCTATCCCGACGTGTACTTACTTAGAAGGCTAAATGGAGAACTGAAGAAAGGATTTGCCGAGACTTATATCAGAGCTGTCTTCCATAATGACTACGATTCATTAGAGTTTCGGGCTAATAAACTACTCGTCTAGTCACCTTTCACGATGTCCATGCAATTCATCTCTAACCACACAAAAATAGCGTCTACCTATTCCGCCATTCAATCCTCCATACAACCTTCTAAACTTTCCACATCTATCCGCTACGCATTTGGAACGGCGTAGCAGGTAGATTTTCCAGATTCGGGTTTTAAATTGTTAAAGTGCTATTGGGACGTATTTCTGAAAAATCGGGTCCCATACCTGAGCTGGTAATTCAAATTTCGGTTTTTCCTCTTTCTTAGTTTTTGCTGTCACTTTTGAGTATTTATCATGCTCTTTTACTTCTCGCTTCTTTCTAAGTGCTTGTATCTCTGGAGATGGTAATAATTCGCCATCTTCTTGGATCTTTTGTCGATTGCGTCGTATATCCCATAAATCATGCTTATTTGAGAGCTGTCTAAATCTTTCTGCGTGCGTTTCGTCCTCGATTACTCCAAAATCTCTTAGAACTCTTATAAGAAGTTCTGTATCGTTATCTCTAAAGAGCTGGTTTTCTTCTAAGACTGATTTTGTATATTCCTTAGTTGTCATATTTCTCCCTCCTTTTTCATCTCGTCAAAAGTGTGGATTATTTCTTCAAATGGGAATAACTCTTTTAGGTTTGCATTTCCCAAAGCTTTTCTTACTTCTCGAAGGAATCGGAGGTTTTTAGTTCCCCATGTAAATGTCTTTTTATGGCATTTTTGACAAAGAGTCTGACCGTTATCAATGTCCAATGCTAGTTCAGGAGCGAAAAATGCAGGCCATAGATGGTCTGCTTCAAGTTTTTCATTACTTCCACAATACACGCATTTATATCCATCACGTTCTAATACCGCTTTTCTCCATTTCTTATTAAGCGTTAGATTTTTCCTCTTTGGATCATTTCCGCCTTTCCATAGGTAGTGTTTCTCTCCCGTGAGCGTAGGCAATATGCTTGCATTTTTGAGAAAGCAGGCATGGGTGCAGTAGCGCTTACGTTTATATGCCCTCATGAATGATTTCTTACCACACCCGTCACATTTAAATGCTATTAATGCTTTTGTATAACCTTTATTACTGCAGTCTCTAGAGCAATATTTTGGATGACTACGATTGTATTCAGAATCCCAAACGGTTTTTTCATTTCCGCAAATAACGCATTTAAATGACTTCATACAGCTCTATATCCCCTTTCTTCCCTGTTTCTTACCTTATTTGCAAAAAAAAGACGCAGGTCTATAAATACTTGATCTGATATTCCCTTAGCGTGAGGACAATAAGACTTACTTCTACCTTTTATTTGATAGATTATGTGGTCTGATAGACAAGTTTTGTGTTTCATAATGGCCTCCAAATAGGCTTACGCCTGACCTATTAATACCTCTAGGCGACTTTTACCCTTGCGAGTAAAAATCACCTGCAAGTATTACCCCCATTTTGTGTGTGTCCTGTTTCCTGTTGAACAGAAAAGACCTGTCCAATGTTTTCCGTTTGTGTCTCCACTTTTTAGAGTTGCTTTTTCTCCACACGTAGCACATACCGTTGTTTTAGGTTCTGTACTTCTTGATTCATCCATTTCGTTTAAAAATGCTTCATTAGGGTCTTGTGTTTGAGAACCTGGTTTTGTGAAAGCTCCAGCCTTGACCATTTCATCGGCTGTAGCAATAGAATCGACTGCACCGAATCCTGCGAAGCCCAGAGCACGTCCTACAGCACTTGTTTCTGCTACCTCATATGGAGATTGCTTTTCAATTGTTTTAGCTGGATTAGCTGCTGAAATTCCTGTAAATGTGCCCTTATCAGTAACTACTGTTGCTTTTACAACAACTGCGCTACTATTCGGACTACAAATTACTTCAGTATTGATTGATTTCAGATGCTCTCTAGCTTCTGTTAGTCTTTCTGCGACTGTGACGTATGTATTACCGTGTATTTGTACTGGCATTTTATTTCACCTCCTTTACATGCTTATTTTCTTCATGTGTTGTTAAGCATTCAGAGCAATATGGTTGCTTCCCTTGGAATATCTGTTTTTTAGGGTCTTTAGGTACGCCACCGTTCTTGCCTATAAATTGATAAAATTCGTTTCCTTTAATCGTGATTCTCATAGTTATTTAAAAAGTAAAAGTAATAAGATAAATCCAAATACGGCTGTTCCTACAAATATCCCCCAGAATATCTCTGTAGCTATTGACGCTTTCTTCTCGTAATCCTTCATAAATTCATTTATTGTCATTAGTACCACCCATCCTTTACTTCATGACTCCATGCTGTATCTGGGTTACCATAGCGATTCTTGATATAGTCAAAGCCAAATTGAATTTGATCCTGGATACTCATTGAGAGCATTTTGTTGCAAGGAAGGGATTGAAAAATTCCACAAGCGCCAGATTCTGGATTGAGAGCTTGAGGATTAAAGCCAGACTCTTGCATCAAGAGCTTATCCATACTGTCTACTTGATTATCTCCAAACTCTATTTTTGTAAGGGATAACACTATTTCCCGTACTTTCATATCGGGGTGAATCACCATGACTTTAATATTGTTTGGGTGAGTGTATGCAGCCTGAGCTTTCGGAGCGTAAGCCCAGAATTGAAAAGTGTTATATGCACCAAACAGGACCAGACTAACTACTATTAATTTCCATTCCCATTTCCTAAAGGTATATAGAAGTTTTCCTATAAGAGCTATGAAGCCTAGAAAGATCATCACCAACTCAAAGGCTATCTTTGCTATTGCTTCTGCTACCTTTTCTGCTAATGGTTTGTGATACATGTTTTTCATATGTTTTCTTGGTCTAGGGAGAAGGTTATAAATCAATCTGTCTCCCTAGCCAATTTTTACTGCCTACGATTTAGGCGAAATCACTGCGCCTATCAGTTAAAACATCAAAAGGGTATTTGGTTTCTCACCGCATACTCTACTGAGTCAATATCAAAGTGAGCAATAAGCTCATCTTCTGTGTCATGGTTATCCTTAATTGCTTTTTTGTTGTCTTCCCAAACTTCAGGACTAATTGATCTACTAAATGTTGCTTCTAGTTGTAGGGCACTCATAGCTTTCTGTTGATCTATCCAAAGCTTATTTAAAGCTGAATAAAAACCTAATAAAGAATTCATCTTTCTCCTTTCTTTGGAAAATCATCACCCTTACCAGCAGGTATTACCCAATCCTTGTACCAGTTGTATAAACGAGAGCATTGAAGTCTTGAATATCCCAAGTCTTCTCTTATTGACTCCAGCGTTTCCCCAGACCTCTTCCTGTCGTAAATTGTTTTAGCAACCTTGATTGTGCGAAGTAATGGTTTTGGAAAATAATTTGTTTGTCCCATATTTTCACGTCGTTTGGTGAGAATAATACTTTTACGACGTTAAATACATACTACAGCAGGGAGCACACGTTGTCAAGGGGTCAAAATAAAAGAAACCAGCCTCAGATTAATGAGACTGGTTCTTTTTTAAAATAATTGTGGTATATTATGACAGCCAGTATACTCCGGCTCGTCCGAGACCTGACAGAAACGCCCATTTTGCTTTTTCACGATAGCCTTGGGCGTTTTCTATTTGTTTTTCTGCAGCATGATGCAATCTATAACTTACAGAAAAAAGCTTCATTTTTCTTTTAGAATTAAGTATTTTCACGCTTTCATCACCTCCCTTCTGAAGATAATAGTTGGGGAGTATACTAGAATATATCTTGAAATGTCAAATTTTGTGGGCACTAAGAGTATTGTTGTCTTGTGTAAGAATCTTGTAAATAGGTAAAAATACTATATGGAAACAAAATCCTGACAATTAAGATATTGATAAATAATTAAAGGATTATTACACTAAGATAATGACCGCATACAAAACACCTAAAGAAACTGAGTTTCTCACCCTCATTGTCCGTAAGCAGAAACAAGAAAGACAAAAGGTATTAGAGAGAGTAAAGAGACTGAGAAAACGCTTGACAGCTAAGAAAAATCATAGTACGATTTAACCAGAAAACATTTTTTTGTTTTACCCGCTGGCTTGAGGTGTCTCACAACATTAAAAGCCGATAGCCAGAAGTAAGCCAAAAAGAGCACAGTAAGTGAATCCGTGAGACGATTTACTTATTGAGAGGTATCAGAAAAATCTTTTTCTTGTAGGACTCGCAATCTTTAGTGGTTTGCGAGTTTTTTAGTGGAAAATAAGGACACTTAACGGAGGGTTGGTTGAGAGGCTTAAAACACCGATCTGTAAAATCGGAGTAGAATGATAACACCATTCTGCCACGAGTTCGAATCTCGTACCCTCCGCTA
>JAICVW010000365.1 GCA_025935105.1 Nitrososphaeraceae archaeon | reverse complement strand
TCATTGTCATTGTAATATCCACATTTCTCTTATCCTTAACCTGGACACCGTATACCAACCCCAAATCCACTATATTTACAGGAATTTCAGGATCCATGCATTTTCGGAGGGCAGAATAAACTTCAGCCTCAGTAATTTGCTCTACAGACATATAAAACGCAAAACGGATATGCGATAAATACTTTCCTTACTTTTACAATGTGTCAACCAATTTTCTTCAACATTCTGAAAGCAGCTGAAAAGACACCCCTCATTCATTGCTAGCAAATAGATCTGAAACTTTCTTCATAAGGAGGCGTTAAAACCCCTTTCTCGGTGACAAATCCAGAAATTAGTTCAGGTGGAGTTACATCAAAGGCTGGATTAAGCACTTTTATGCCTTGAGGGGCAAGCCTCACCCCGTTGATTTGTGTCACTTCTTCGCTTGGCCGTTCCTCGATAGTGACGTCTGACAGGCCGTTCTTAAAATCGAAGGTGGAGAGAGGGGCTGCCACATAGAACGGTATTTTGTGTTGGCTTGCGATCAGAGCTACCTGGTAGGTTCCTATTTTGTTGAAAACATGTCCGCTACCCAAGACCCTATCTGCACCCACTATCACGCACTTTATTTTTTTGCTACCCATGATATGTCCTACAGCCGTGTCAGGTATTAGGCTGACGTCGATTCCATCATACTGTAGCTCAAATGCTGTCAACCTAGAACCTTGCATCACTGGACGTGTTTCAGTAGCTATTACATACACCCGCTTGCCTGCCTGGTAGGCCGCACGAATTACCCCTAATGCAGTCCCGTATGCTACAGTGGCTAATGAGCCCGCATTACAATGTGTCAATACTACATCTTCATCTTGAATTAGCTCTGAGCCGTGGGTACCAATTCTTTTGTTAATCTCAATATCTTCTTCAGACATTCTTAGTGCTTCTTCAAGAATTACTCGCTTAACATCTTCAACGTTATTCTGCTCTTTTGCTTTTTTCATGACACGGGCAAGTGCCCACGATAGATTGACTGCTGTAGGTCGCGTAGACTTTAAGGTGTTCTGAGCATTTTCGAGCTCCTTCATTAAAATATCTAATTCAGAAGTGCTTTTAGATGCTGTCAGTGCAAGTCCAAACGCAGCCGTCACACCGATAGCTGGTGCTCCCCTGACTACCAAGTTCTTAATTGCAGAAGCAACTTCCATGTAGTGGTTTAGTCTAAGGTATACAAGAGCATTAGGCAATTTTGTCTGATCGATTACGACAAGGCATCCGTTATCCCAAAAGACAGTTTTAAGCAGTTGAGAATTTTGTTGGACGTTTTCTTCAAAAGCCATTTAAATTCGATAACAGAACTATTAGTTACCTATCTTATTTTTCTTACGCTTTTGATAATAGAATTTATGGTCGGAAATGCGTATAAAAGTATTGAGTTGAAATTCTATATTCTGATCCAGCTCAGAAGCGATCAGTGAACCCTACTTTCTGTTGTTGCCCATACCTATCATGCCATATTTGGGGTTGCCAATAAATGTTCTGTTTAAAATACCTCTTCCATCGTATATCGGTGCTCCATCAGTCTGCAACGGAGTCAATTCGCTGTATTGAGAATGATCTGCTATTAACATTACAAGGTCTGTGTCTTTTAGTGCATTTGCAAGATCAGAGGTTAGGACAACGTTTTGAAATTCCTTCAACTTTGCATCGGACCTTACTAATGGGTCATGAATGCGAATCTCTCTAACTCCGACTTTCTGAAATTCTTTGATGACATCATAAGTGGGAGACAAACGTGTATCCGAAACATCGCCCCTAAATGCCATACCTAATAGGGTCACTGTTGCCTCTGAAGGCAAAAGTCCAGTCTTATTACTATCAAATAATTTTATTGCCTCTTCCACACATCTTGCTGGCATTGCAGTGTTTATGCTCCTTCCCACCTTGATCATTTCACAATCTACTCCTGCTTGAGCCGAGCTATGAAGGATGAAGTGAGGATAAACAGGTATACAAGCGCCACCTACCCCAACTCCTGGATTATGAAGGTGACAATATGGTTGCGAATTGGCAGCCTCTCTACATTCCCAGAAATTTACACCGATCCCTTCACAGTATCTTGCGAGTTCGTTGGCGAGGGCAATGTTGACATCTCGGTACACGCCTTCCAATAGCTTTTCAGTCTCTGCCGTCCTAATATTGCTGACAGCAAGAACCCCTCTTTTGGATATCATAGGATAAATCAGTTTTCCAACTTCTAAGCTCCTTTTACCAGCACCTGCAATTATTGCAGGGTATCTTTCCTCAATATCTAATATTGCCCGGCCTTCGTATATTCTCTCAGGGTTGTACAACATGTAAAAGTCATTTTCAACCAGTAGGCCACTTTCCTGCTCAATCATCGGCAGTATGAGATCTTCTGTAGTACCGGGAGGAACGCTAGGATTAAGGGCAATGACATCACCCTTTTTTAAACCCTTCCCAATGTTGGTCGCAACATCCTTAACTGCGGTAAGATCTGGGTACCCTCCTTCAGAGAGGAGCACGGGTACGCAGATCATTTTAAAGTATGAATCTCGTGATGCTTGTACTGGGTCACTGTATATTTTAAATCGATCCAGCGTCAGGCCAGTTGAAAAAGCTTCACTAACTCCAGGTTCAGGAATATGGGATCTGCCCTTACTTACTTTTTCTACTACTGCTGGAGATTTATCAATACCTATTACATTCGCCCCAGCCCGGAGCCATGCAGAAGCCATGGGAGACCCCACATGTCCTAGGCCGTAAATCGCAATTTTAAATTCACCTGAGATAATTCTATGAGTAATTCCATCACCAAATGTAACTGAAGGAATAGGTCGTGAAAGTTGGCTGGAGAAATCCTGGTTAATCGTATGGTTGTCGATCTTATCAACATTAGTCATGGCAAGTTCTAATATCGATGAGCATATTATTGTATGCTCTTTAAAGTTATTCGACTTTAATATAATATCATGATCGTCGCGTGCCAAAGGGCTTCTGTCGAATTCTCTATCGGTAAATAAAATATTCGGTAACCCTATATATCAGGGAACTGACTAATCCGTTGACTCTCGAGCATTGACGAAATGTATCGCCTTTCACTCTTATAAAGGGGGGACTGGAAAAACAACACTTGCAGCCAATTTTGCTGCTTTGCTGGCATCGAAAGGTCACAGAGTTGTTTTACTGGACCTTGATGTTTACGCACCCAGCCTCCAATCATATTTCGATACTGTTCCTACGAAATGGATTAATGACTTTCTGTTCGATAAAGCACAGGTTGAGGAGGTCCTTTTGGATTTCACGTCTCTTTTGACTGATGTTAATAAAAGAAATTCAAATGATAACAAATTTCCCACAATAGGTAAAGAAAAATCAGCGCATAGTTTGGAGGGTAAACTCTGGGTTGGCGTTTGTAGTTCTAAGAAGGAAGAGATTTACAAGCTAGAAGGTGGGTCAACGGTATCTGGAAAAGAGAGTTCCAAAATACACCTTTTGAGGAGATTTATATATCTAAGAGAGCTACTGATCTCTGACTACCATGCTGATTATGTTATTATAGACACGAGTCCAGGAATACGCTATTGGTCCATAAATGCTCTTGCCGTTGCTGACATACTGCTATTGACACTCAAAATGGGGGATCTTGACGTTGAAGGCACAAGAAAGGTTTCAGAGGAAATTTATGGTTCATTTACAAAATTCGGAACAAAGTCCTTTCTCCTCTGGAATAGAGTAGCAGGGTATTGTGTCCCACACGATCTACAGAATTTATCGCCTACGGCTACCTCAAGTATGTTGGCATCTGAAACGCAATCATATACGGGCATTCAAGCGAACTTTGGCCGGGATCATTCATCAAATTCTATGTCTTCATCTATGATGGAGGCGCAACAAGCTACTGAAAGTGATATGAAGAGCTTTCTTTCACACGAAACAGGGATGGAGGTAATCTCAGCTATACCATGCTATTGCGACATTCAGTTTAGTAGAAAAGAATACTTGACAGTACTGGAACATCCAGAACACCCGTTCACAAACCAATTTAATATGCTGGTCGATGCAGTT
>JAICVW010000707.1 GCA_025935105.1 Nitrososphaeraceae archaeon | reverse complement strand
CATCACGAAAGATATTCCGAAGGTAGAACAATAAGTCATGTCAAGATTATCTCATAGCTTCAATTCCTTTTTCTCATTCTTTTCCAAAAACGAAACTCTGACTAAATATACAATTGTACCTTCTATTCCTCTCTTGATAATATCTATTCTGTCTATTAACTCTAATACTTGGGTATTGTCTGAAATACATCATTTTTATATTGAGATGTTTGCAGTAATACTCGCTTCAATACTCTCATTCTACTATGTATCTCGTTATCGTACTTTGGATGATAAGTTCAGTCTTTTCCTTGAGATAGGATTTCTGACTATGGGGACGCTTGTGGCAGAAATTGCTGAATGCCCTGTCTTGATAATAAAGTAAATGACAAGTAGAATGAAGAATGTGATGATTTATATCCCTATGTTGCACCTACTCCGGGACCAATACTAATTCCAGGGTTAATGGTTTGAACTCTTTTATCAGGTGGCAGCCTTTGCATCACCCATTCCTAGTATTTCAACACTCCAATCCAATAGCCTTTAGGCGCTTAAATCAAATAGCTATCTGTAGAGACCATCTACTCAATGGTAACACTAGCCATATAGTCTCTTACCGGCGTAGCAGACTTAACCTATACTACGATCCTGACACTGCTCCTATTAAATGGCCTATTAAATAACCTGCAAAACCTGCAACAAGCCGACAGTAAACTTCGAAAGTGGAATAGATTCGGAACACGAAAGAACAACGCGCCATAAAGTTAATAACAAAAATATAATAGATTTTGTTAACTCTCCTAAAGTTAGTGTCCAAACTGAAGGGCAAGGAAAGGAAGAAAAACAGGTTATAGACGTTGATTATAAAAACCTAGAAGAGGGAAAGATATACCGTGTAGACTATCGGGGCGAACCCTATGGAGTAGAAAAACAATCCGATGGGAAGTTAGTGTTTTATGAGGTTACGGGTTAGAGAATGGTTGGTCCAGAGGTAAAGGCTACTATTTCTGGAGGGGTTTCTAACCAAACTATCAAACAAATATCAGTAGTTGATCCAAGGTTGTTTAAAGAGCACGAGGTAAAACAGATTGAAGATTGGAGTTGGAAGAAGCTCAAACATAAAAGTTGGTTTATACAACTAGATTGCAAAACAGGACGCTTTAAAATATGGAAACCTAGAAAGTAGTTAGTTAGAAGGTAACTTTCATTCATGAGTAATACTTTTTGATCGTATGCTAAAGCACATTAACATTAACAGACTTCAAAAAGTGTCTATTATCGCTAGCAATTTTGTGGCCTTCTAAGCGTGTAAAAGGGTAGTGTCTTTTGGTAGTACTGCTTATCTAATAGTCAGTCAGCTCGTAGCCAGACTAACTAATTATGTATGTAAAATGAGTCAAAGAAATAAAGAAATAAACATAAAGAAAAAAATCATTCAAGCAGTATATGCATGATAGCAAATAATGCCTTGCTGAAACTCTTTCAGATAGATTGCACTTTATGAAAGAATCATCATTTCATAGAGATTTCTCTTTAGACCTTCTCAGGGGAAAGGTAGTATAAAGGGGGTTGAATCCTTTTGAGAGCATTTGAAGGAATCTGAATGTTGATTATTGCATCGATTCTTGTCACTCCCTCCAGAAGAATGTGCGTTGGCCATGGTAGTATAGAACTCATCTGAAAAGTCTCATTAGGATCATTATGCAGCCAAGTTGAATGAATCCTAAATAGAGTGATGCTAGTCTTTCATATCGTGTCTGGATTCTTCTGAAACTCTTGAGCCATCCAAATAAAGAATCTTTCCACGCT
>JAICVW010000536.1 GCA_025935105.1 Nitrososphaeraceae archaeon | reverse complement strand
GATTGTCAGGTCCAGACCCTTGCCAATACCATAATCATCAATTAGAGGTAAAAGCGTGAGAACTGTATGGGCACATAAAAGCCACGCCCGCTATTATAGAGCAGATTCTCTCATTGGGTATTTGGTCGTGTTTAATATGATCCTCTCTTGTCATGTGGGAGTTGGAATAGCCTTTAGGGAGAGATAGAGTCTACCAACGAAATAAAAGAGACCCGCAGTTACTCATACTTCCATAGTGTTAGGCAGGAATTAGTGCTGTAGGGTCGCTAGTTTTAGGTAAGTCAGTTACTATTTTGTGTACTAATGCCTGTAGGAGTAAGACCATGTCTATCGTTATCAGATTATCAGATTAAGTAGCCGAAAATGAGACCCTTTTCTATCAAGAGACGAAAATGCAACCCCAGAACCTTAAAGGCATCGATTTTTACATACACAATTGCGCACTATTATGCTTAAATTTCATTTGTCTTGTTTATCGTCTTTTCCACATTAAGTGAAATTTTCACCCATGTACCATTGCTTTTAAAGATATGTGTGGACTGCTTTTTGGTAGCAGAGCGAGTGAATCTGCCACCCAAATTATCAATTGCTCTATCTCTTAATTTCTCTACCTGATATTCTGCGATCAGTAGATTACCTACTATATTCTCTAACTCGAGATCCCTTGTTTGATCTTCTTTTTTCATATTCTATCTATCTAGGCTAATCCGCATTTCTATGCATATTTATTTCCGATTTGATAGTAAATTTCGCTTAACTACCACGATCGGTGAGGTTATTTGGGGAGTGTAAGTGGTCTCATTATAACATGTGGCTTGTTCCTCGATTAGATAAAATAAATATGCTTTTTCTAGTAGAAATCTTGATATTTCAACTTGTCTGAATGGTTCTACTTATTGGACAAGGAAGGATTCAGAGAAGGCAGAGATATCCCGAAGTTGAACCCTATCTGACATCCGAAACATACCTCAATTAGAAAGACAAGGTGCAGAAGAATGAGGAAATGAGTCGGTCATTGAGAAATCGTTACAAGATAGGACGATGCTATATCGCAGTTATCAGATTAACTTGTGGCTTTATCAAGATTACAGGACTGATGTTCGGATTAAGGAAGATGCTGTTCTAAACCGAATGAATTTTTAGGAGTCTGAGAAAATCTGTTCTGACAAAAAAGCTAAAAATAGAATGAGGGAAAATACTAATTCGTTACTCGACGATTATCTGTGATTGTTACCGTGTATGTCTGCTGAATTACTACCAATATTCAAGCACAGAGTGCCACTGCCGCTTCCACCTAAATCGCCACCGTTCTGAGCCGTATTCGGTGACACAGAGTGCCACTGCCGCTTCCACCTAAATCGCCACCATTCTGAGCCGTATTCGGTGATCGCGCCATTACTGGTGGTGAAGAGCTCGTGCTACTGCAAGAGTTAAGTTGATTTACTGCTTGATTAACTCTTATGCTATTGCCATTGTGGTTGTTGTTGTGGTGTCGATGTCCATAATATCCTCCTTCCATGACCTGTTGTGGTATCTCAGTAAGGATAAAATCATATGCAGATCTTGTTATATCACAAAAGAAAGAGGAGTAAATTCAAGAAATATGAATACCAAGCTTGTAGTCCGTCTATCAATCATCATGTCAATAGAGTATTTGCAGGTTTCGTAAGTAAATCAGGAGACGGACAGAACACCAACTAATGTTCCTGGCATATTTCTAATGAATCTACCCTCATTTAGATCGAGACAATCTTGTATTGCTATCGAAATCAATCCTATCGATACTACTGGTGCGCCTACTAAGAAGACAGGTATAGTTATTAGGTCTGTTTCAGAACTTAATCAGTTTAACAATATTCTTGCCGAAGAGAGGTATAGTTATTAGGTCTGTTTCAGAACTTAATCAGGTTAACAATATTCTTGCCGATCAAAAATTGTTTGAGCTAGTAAGAAGGATGGATGAAGTAAATCCTAAGTGGATTCTATAAAAGATCTCTTATGAAGACATAATAGTATTACCAAATTCATTATTATTTCACTACCTTCGCGAATGTCATATATATATCAAGTACACTTGCTGGGTAAGTCAGATAGAAATCAAATGTTTTCCATCGACCACGTATAAGTCAGCTTCTTCTAACACTAATCCAATCGCAGACTAGACTTAATCTGCGAACCTGTCAAAGCAGTATATCCTATATACCTATATAGACAGTGTAAATAATGATGATGATTTGTCTGTGCTGAACCATACATCTCTTAAGACTATAATAAATAAAGCTAGAGTAGCTAGGCCTATAGTCCACAAACGTTAACTTTGGTGGTCAGTCTAACGTGCAGTAGATATATTATCAGCATTTGACAAATTGGTTAGGAATGACCTAGAACAATAGGCCATAGTGTTTGTCCCATGATCTATCGCTAGCAAAGATCAAGTTGTTTATTATCTGCCGAAGGGTGGGATCATCAACTGCTTCTCTTCTAGACTAAGTAACTGCTGTTCATTCTCTATGATACTGTTTTCAGTAACTACTGCCTGCGCCTCTCGTTCCTGGCTGATTAATTTCTGTTCACTTGAAAGGATACTGTTTTCCTGATAGGGTTGAGCAAATACCCTTATAGATACCGAGATTATCAATATTGCGGTTAACCCTAATGATAATGCCAAAGCTGTCTGTTTATGATTTATCATTGTAGATACCTTTTGACATTGTATTATAAATATTATGTAATACAATTGCATTGGTACTACCTTAATGTCTGTTAGGTGTGGAGAACTTTCTATAGCCTTTACTGCCTGTACACTGACTTATAATTAGTATAACGAAGGTTAATGATAATTTATGATTATATTTTAGAATTGTCCACTCTATCTGGCTGAATGCATGACTATTCACTTGTCTTTCTTTCAACATGCATCATAGCCATCTAAACTTGTTTCCTCCTTTTGCACCCAGGTAAGGAGGAGGGAATTTCATTT
>JAICVW010000037.1 GCA_025935105.1 Nitrososphaeraceae archaeon | reverse complement strand
GATCTATGAAGTTCATTCTTGGCTACATCAGCTACATTTTTGTCTTCGATTCTAACACGTCTAATCAACAGAATTCTTTCTCTTACGTTTGCGTCTGATTCATGACGATAAGCATCATTTAGGTTCTGACCTCTAAATATGCTCATACTACGATTGGGGAGTTACCAAGCTAAAAGAATAATGAACAACATTACTTGACTGTCTATGTAATTATGTTAGCAGGTATAGTCTCGACAATTTTTTTCCAGGGAAATCAATTATCCTAGCGTAAAATCTATCAGAACAATCATCAGGACAGGCAAAATTCGCAAGGCATTTGGCATTACACTTTGTGCGGGGTATTTCAATAAGCAGTTTTCTAAATTCAATTATTTCTTACTATTCATAGATGAACCAGATTCAACAGTTATAGTCTGAGTACACATACTTGATATACAACCGCTTACCACTCACAAGGAGCGTGACGCAAAAAATTGAGGATTACATTCGGGGTGAGGTCAAAAAATTTGGCACCTTGTGTTTTCCACTTTTAGACTCTGAAAACTCTACTGGAGCAGCTTCTATCGCTAAGAAGGT
This sequence comes from Nitrososphaeraceae archaeon, assembly GCA_025935105.1. Lineage (GTDB taxonomy): Archaea > Thermoproteota > Nitrososphaeria > Nitrososphaerales > Nitrososphaeraceae > Nitrosopolaris. The sequence continues at coordinate 11,409 of JAICVW010000037.1, read as the reverse complement.
GGAATCACTGGGAGCTTCAGCAGTGCTCGTAGGCGGATCCTCCGCAATCGATCAACTCGAACTCACTAACATAGTCTCGAGCATAAAACTACAAATTGCCATACCAGTCATATTATTTCCTGGCAATGTTACAGGGGTTTCACCCAATGCCGATGCAATTCTTTTCAGCACTTTGCTTAACTCAGAAGATCCATATTTTATAACCGAAGCCCAAGCTCTTGGAGCGCTTTCTGTTAAGAAATATAATATTGAGCCATTACCTACCGGGTATCTTATCATAGGGGAAGGTACTACTGTATGGTTCATCGGACGTGCTCGCGGAATTCCTTTCAATAAACCTAGGATAGCTGCTATGTATTCATTGGCTGCACAATTTCTAGGAATGAGGTTTTTGTATCTTGAAGCTGGTTCAGGTGCTACACAAACTGTCCAGCCTGAAATGGTATCTACAGTAAGAAAAAATTATGAAGGAATTTTGATAGTTGGCGGTGGGATCCGTACTCCAGAAACGGCAATGGAAATTGCTAATGCTGGGGCCGACATCATTGTAATTAGTACAATGATTGAACAAGAGGGATCTTGGGAAGATAAGCTATCCACCATAATCAAGCAGATAAAGAAATGACAAAAACAACAACACCCCATAGCACATCAATGATCGATGAAGCCCAACTCCGCCTCAGAGACATAAGCATGCCTTCATATTATCTAAGCTATCAGAACGGCATTTTGAGAAATGTAGAGAAATGCTATGGACTTGCAACTCAAGCCCGCAAACTTGGGCTAGATGCCGTGGATAAAGCAGAACCAAAAATAGCCTATGACCTTGCAGACAGAGTCGCAAAGATGCATAATATCGATATAGCTGACCGACTTCGTGTTTTGCTCGCGGTGTCTACCAAAGAAAAAGCTGCGTTTACCATAGCTGAGGAAATAGCCTTGGCAGAATATGGTGATGGTGATCTACGGATTAGACTCGACAACGCAGTTCGTGTAAGTTTGGCTATAGTTACAGAGGGAATGACAATTGCTCCGCTCCAAGGTATCGCCGACGTACAGATTAAGAGCAACAAAGACAGCAGCCAATATCTTTCTATCTCCTTCGCGGGTCCTATTAGGTCAGCAGGTGGAACTGAAGCAGCGTTTACAATGTTAATAGCAGATCACGTAAGAAAGATTACAGGTCTTGGAACATATGTGGTCAATTCCTATGACGATGAGACAGGGAGGTTTATCGAGGAACTTCGAGTATATGAGCGTGAAGTTGGGAATTTCCAGTTTAAGGTTTTAGATGAAGACATAATTAAATGCATAACCAGCTTACCTGTTGAGCTTGACGGAATAGACACAGATCCTGTCGAAGTGTTAGGACATAGAGGTATGAAGAGAATCTCTACCGACAGAGTGCGCGGAGGAGCACTCAGAGTAATGAATGATGGTCTGATAGGTCGGAGCAGAAAATTACTCAAAATGGTTGAAACGTTAAAGCTAAGCGGTTGGGATTGGCTCAAGGAATTGCAAGGCGCAATTCAAACTGGTACAGACGACGCTGCAACTCATCGAATGTCTGAAGTCATCACAGGAAGGCCAGTACTTTCAATGAGTAAGAAGATTGGAGGCTTCAGGCTTAGGTACGGCCGATCTTTCAACACTGGCTTGTCCACCATAGGAATTCATCCTACCGTACTTATATTATTAGATCACGCTATTGTAGTAGGTACTCAAATCAAAATAGACATACCTGGTAAGGCATCCTCGATAGCCGTTGTCGACACCATTGAACCTCCAATTGTTAGACTTCAGAATGGCAATGTCGTACAAGTATCCTCAGTAGAACAGGCGGAGTTAGTCAAGTCAAATGTTGAAAAAATACTCTATATGGGTGACATTCTGATAAGCTATGGAGACTTTCTTGAAAATAATGCTCAATTGCTTCCTGCCAGCTATGTAGAAGAAGTTTGGGCCTTGCAACTACGTGAAAAAATATTGGCGTCACATGCTTCGACCCCAGCTTCTAAGGAATTAATTACTGAGAGATTAATACAACTGTCAAACGGTTCTCAGTCGGTACTACCTAACGTTAAAGAGGCATTTGAAATTAGTGAGTATTTTGGAATTCCACTTCATCCCAAATATTCATACTATTGGGATTGTGTTAACGTAGATGAAGTTTTGTTAATGAAAGAAAAAATTGGTCAACATGGTAAAGATATAACGAAGGTCAATACATTATCAGATCTATCCAATATTGGAGCTCTACGATTTGTACATGAGCCAAAACTAAAAGATATCTTGGAAAGACTGGGCATTCCTCATTCATTGTGCAGCGAAGAAAAATTTATCGAGATAAGTGACCACGATGTAGTGTACTCTCTGACCAGATTGTTGAAACCTGATCCATCAATTAAAAGATCAGGCCCCACTCCGTCGTCAGTAGAAAATAACCTTGATGGCGACAAAGCGACTCTAACAGAAAATACGTTAGATTTCATCTCAAAGATATCAGGGATTGAGGTGAGGGCAAAATTTGCCTCGTCAATCGCGGTCAGAGTAGGGCGTCCTGAAAAGGCAGCAGAAAGGAAAATGAAACCCCCAGTTCATGTTTTGTTTCCAATTGGAGTAAAAGGTGGTCCAACCCGTGACATTCTAAAAGCAGCTAAAGACGATTCCTTTTATGCTGATATTGCCAATAGATTTTGTCATAAATGTAAGCTACCTTCGGTTGGAATGCGATGTCGAAATTGTCAAGAGCATACTCCAATACGGAATCTATGCGTAGTTTGTAAGGAGGAAATTTTGGATGAGACTAATAATAATCGGTGCCGCAGGTGCGGTAAGGGGGGTAAGACTTACTCACCAGTCAACTTTTCACTCAGAAATGCAATTGACACTGCTCAAAGACAACTCGGAATTATCGCCCAAGAGCCACTCAAAGGTGTTAAATCTCTCATGAGCCAAAACAGATCTGCCGAAGTACTGGAAAAGGGCATATTGAGACAGAAATTTAAATTATTCAGCTTTAAGGATGGAACTGTGAGGTTCGATGCGACCAATGAACCAATGACACATTTTAAGGGCAAGTGGATTGGAAGTTCAATTCAGAGGCTAAGGAGCCTAGGTTATACTCGAGATTACCTAGGTCAAGAGTTAGTATCACCTGATCAAACAGTCGAATTGATGATGCAAGATGTCATACTACCTTTAAATTGTTCAAATCATTTACTTAATGTAGCCACTTTTGTTGACGAGGAGCTTGTAAAATTATATCGGCTTGAGCCCTTATATAATGCATCTACCATAGATGATCTTGTCGGCCACATAGTGATTGGTTTAGCGCCGCATACTTCTGTTGGCATTATAGGTAGGATTATAGGATTTACCAATTCACAGGTTTGCTTGGCGCATCCTATTTGGCATTCTGCAAAGCGTAGAGATTGTGATGGAGATGCAGATTCTATAATGCTGCTAAGCGATGCCTTTCTAAACTTTTCATATGATTTCCTACCAGACAAAATTGGCGGCCTTATGGATGCCCCGTTACTTATTCAGCCGATCGTATTGCCAAATGAAGTACAAAGGCAAGCTCACAACATAGACGTTGCTTCGGCTTATCCGCTTGGATTCTATGAATCAACTTTGAGACAAGATAAAGCAGCTGATTTAGCTGACCAAATAGAAATAATCAAGCATAGACTCGGAAGGCTGCACCAATTTTCTGGTTATGGATTCACTCACTCGACTGATTTGCTGACAACTAATACTCAACGAAGTGCCTACTCCAGACTAAATTCCATGGACGAGAAATTGGAAATGCAGCTAGCAACTGCAAAACTGATTAATGCTGTAGATCCTGATGAGGTGGCATCAATGGTACTAACGACACACATCCTACCAGACATCATGGGTAATATGCGATCATACTCATCACAGTCTTTTCGATGTAGTGAATGTGGTGAGAAATATCGTAGAATGCCACTAGCAGGTAAGTGTATAGAGTGCCAGAACGAACTTTTGCAGACCGTCACAAGAGGTTCAGTCGAGAAGTATGCATGTATTGCAACAAATATTTGTAATCAATTCAAGGTTAACGAATACCTGCGTGGTCGGGTAGAGTCTCTCATTATGGAACTGAAATTCATATTCAAAGAACGATCGAAAGAACAATTTACTCTCACCGAATTCATGGAGACTTAATTCACTGTGTTCCGCCCATGGTAGGATCAAGGTAGGGACAAGGAATGTAAGTATATGTACTTGCGGATTCTCATTCCCTAAAAGTATTGAGCATGCCTTGATTCCTGATGGTTTAAGTTAGTGCTACGACTACAGGATATTATACTATGAATGCCATGCCTAGATACCTGATTTATTTGAAGAATCAGGATTACATCTCCGGACAGGCCGGTTGGTTGCTACAGAAAGCCAGAAGCAAGGTATCCGATATGGGAGTTGTAGTACGTGATACTCGTGTTGCAACAAATCACATTGAATTTGATACGAGCGTGCCTGGACATAACCTCGTCGCTGAAGTAACTAGAAGATTCTCAGCCATTTCTCCGATATCAGGGTACGAACTGTTAGTAGAACAAAAAATGCCCAAGCATGAATCAATAATAAAAACAAGGCAGTTATTTAATGATGAAAAGTATTGGAGAGCTCACGAAGTTCTTGAACCTGTGTGGAAGGAATCCAGTCATGAGGAAAAAGACTTGCTAAATGGAATTATATTAGTATCAGCTGCATTTGTTCATGATGAAAAAGATGAGAAAAATATTTGTATTGCCATATTGGAGAGAGCTCTCAAAAAGTTCTCAAAGGCCGAGGGCTTGTACTTTGATATCGATATAGATCAAGTAAAGGAAAATGTATTGCATATAATTGAATCGGGATGCGTTCAGAGATTCAAAATATAGGCATTTTTGCATCTATTATGAATAGATCTACTCTTGTACAATCTTCATATGAAAATATTTCATTCAGTTATCAGAGATCAGATTAAAGCAGATTAGCAGAAATGAAAGAATCATTTGGGGTTCCGCTATGGATATTTCGACGGAACGAATCAGACATCATTAATTGCTATAACTTTCTGACACCCTATGTTGTAAGAGCGACAGGTGGCACAATGCTAAACTTTGGTTATTGGGGCGAGAAAACCATCAATTCTAGTGAGGCTCAAATTGATCTTTGCAAGATTGTTGGAGAGTTTGCTCAATTCCATTCAGCAAAAAATATTGTAGACGTTGGGAGCGGATTCTCTGCGCCGGCATTATATTGGAATTCTGTGTACAAGCACTTGAATACTATCTGTCTTAATGTCAATTTCTTCCAATTGAAAAGGGCAACAGGTTTGGTTAAGGGAAGTAAAACCGATAACAATTTAATAAATAGGGAGAGTAAACACCTAGCACTTTCTTGTGTTAATCAGAGCACAACGAGCAATATATCGCTTCTAAATGGTACGGCTAAGCAGTTACCTTTCAAGGATCAAAGTATAGATAGAGTAATTGCATTAGAATCTGCACAACATTTTAGGCCTCTGATACAATTCATACAAGAATCTAGAAGAATACTAAATTATGAAGATGGTTTACTCATTCTTGTATTACCTGTTCTTACTACCACCACGATTTCAAAATTTGAAGAAATTAAAAGGCTTGGTCTTCTGTCCTTTACTTGGGCATCTGAACACTATGAAATTGAATTTATTAAATCATTGGTTAAGAATTCTGGTTTTAGGATTATTGATATTAGTCACATAGGGAATAATGTATATAGACCTGTGGCTGACTATTACACAAAAAATAGAAACAGAATTAAGGAGATGTTCTTAAGCAAAATGATATGTTCATCTATATCACAATATCCAAAGAGATTGCTCTTTGAGCTCTCAGAGCAGCTGATCTATCGTTCAGCTCTAAAAATGAAGGATGTCTCTCAGAAGGGATATATTGATTATGTTCTAATAAAGGCAAAAATCTCATGAGATTGCTTATAATGATCAGTGATAATTACACAAATTCTATATTGCAAAAATATCTGGTTTCATTTGTAGAGGTTGCTGATTTGTTAAGGATACTGGTCATCAGCTGCTAAATTGAACTTGATTATCAATTGTCTTAACGTGTTTCTACCAAAGATTTTTTCTTTTTTTGGCACGTTCGGCCTTTAGCTTTTCTAACTCTTCATCGACAGGGTCGTCTATGTTAACTTGCTTCAATTCCCTTTCGATAATATCGTCACTCGTGTGTGTATAATCTGTTAAAACTCCTGAATCAATCATTTCATCTAAAGCTTGTGCCTTTGCCATCATTTTTTCTGTCTTCTCTTCTGCTCGGTCCATTGTTGTACCCAGACCAGCCAGCTCCTCCGAGACACCTGTTATATTCTCCTTGATGCGTACTTGTGCCTCAGCTGCAGAATATTGTGCCTTTAATATCTCCTTTTTAGATCTGAATTGTTCCACTTTCAACGCTAGTTGTTTTTCTATTTGTTCTAACTTATCCTGTTCTGTTTTTATATCATCTATCTGTTTTTTTAATGGCCGGAATTGTAACAAATTTACATTTTTTCGTTCTAATGCAAGTCTTGCTAGGTCTTCCCTATTCTGTTCAATTGAACGATGTGCTTGCTCTTCCAACACACGAATATTTTCCCAGAGTCGTGTTTTCTGCATTTCAAGCTGTTTTTTAGCCGTGACTACTCTTGCAATATCTCTTCTTAATTTATTCAAAGCTTCTACTTGTTTTGTATATGAGTAGTCAAGCTGTTGCCTTGGATCTTGAAATTTGTTAAGAAGGCTATTTAAAATCTGTTTTAGCAAAGTAATAATGCGATTAGTAATACCCAATATAGTTCTCGTGCACATTTAACAACATATGTATTATTAAATTTAACCAGGATGCAATTGATTGTTGGAGATTATTGTTTCCCAAATATCGATTGTGGCTAAGCAAAATGAGGATGTCCATAGTTACCTAAACTCGGAGTTTATGTGACTCATTTATATGCAAACAAACATTATTTGTTGACTAGTGTGGCTAGTTTTGACATATTCGTGGTTGGCACATCTGTCTTATAACTTCCTTTCATCTGTCACTCCATATTGTATAAGATATTCAGTGATTTGTCTGTCTATTTGTCTGTCTATTGAGTATGTAATCCAGTAAGTTATCATCACATTATTTTAGATGTTCTCGGTCAACATAAGATCATTCCTTGGGACTAGGATGTTATTAGCGTATTTCTCAATTATGCTTCAGTAAACATAAATGAGTATTGTCAACACTTTAATTAGGATGTTGCTTTTCGCATCCTATGCAAGGAGTTCAAAAATTAAAATGTACATCTTGTGGTGTAATGTTCATGTCCGAAACCCACTCGGAGACCTGTCCATCATGCTCAGCGGGTCAAGCACACGGTCATGAAGGCATGGGTGGCTGCGGATGTGGACACGGCCACTAATCTTTTTTATTATCTTGACATCTCTAGTTAGAGAGATATAATAATGGAAATGCGATAATTCCATCATCTTGTTGGTATTATTGGTTAAAATAGAAACAAGATAGTTAAGTTAATTGATCTTCTGATATGCTTTAGTAATGCAACAAAGTGTTTACGTTCGTCTAATGTACTATAATGTTTAATATATTTTGGTCCCTAAATATAGCGATAGAAACATTATTAAACTCCACAAATACAAATTTCAAGCTTGATTTAGCGGCATTATCTTAGACTGCAGCAATCAAACTATTGGACGAAAACAGTTTTTGGCCGAAGCATCTAAATGAATTTCAAAAGTCTGCAAGAAGAGTAGTGTGTCTCATGCAACCTACGATCAAAGAAGATATTACAGAAAGGGTAAAATCTGCTAAGAAAGTGAGACCTAGGGAAAGTCTATGGACAAATAAGAAGAGAAAAGACCTAGCAAAAAGGGTCTCGCAAACTTAAATCTAACAACCCCAAACGAAGATCATGGAAAGGTTCCACCTTGAAATAGAGTTAGACGATGACAACGCTAGAAGAGTACAGGCTGTTTTGATAGCTAACGATATGACGATGAAACAATTTGCACAGTACGCAATAGTCAAGGTCGCAGAAGCTCATGTTGGAGATAACTTGCTGCTAACAGACTAGTTAATCTGTTGCTACAGATGGTTAGAAAGTGAATAACGTCTAGCTCTGTAGAGTATTCCAGTGTATTTTTATAGTTCATGTTATAAGAACAAACATCATAATCGTATATTTCTAATAAATGGAATAGCTGTTTTTGTTGCGGCAACATTTCTACTTACGAACACACCAACTACGACAATGGCATACAGTTGTAGCAGTTCATCAAGCACACATGGCATAAACTCTCCATCACAAGTGAGTGGCAGCACTGGAAGCTGTTCTACTAGTTCAAGTGCATCTACTAGCTCTTCTTACAGTAATTTAGCCCCTAGTGGCCCCAACAATAGTGGTAGTGCTGCAACTACTATCATAATCCCTAGTGGCGCTGAATCAACTTCATCGTCAAGTTCTGGCGGTGCCCAGTCAAGCTGCTCGTCAAGCTCTGCTACAAGTGTTGGCGGAGCGTTTTCGAGTTCAAGCAGTCAATCACAGCCAGGCCGCTGTCATTAACCTCTTTTTTACTGACCCAAAGTAACTATTACCGCGTCTAACGACCATTTTTGGTATAAGTAACCGTTAGTTCTCGACCGTTGAACAACCTAAACTGGCCCAAATGTTCGTTCTTTGTTTCTGATTTCATTGGTCTTGGAAGAATTTTCTCCAGTCAGAGAATTCAATGCGAAGTACTTGAAATAGACTATCCCGTAATTCCTGTGTTATGGCCTCACGTTGCTCGGCCGTGAGTTCTTTCCGTTTGGCTGTTTGTCTTGTCCCGTCAGGACTACTCCAATCGTTAGATACAATGTGCCATGTTTCGCTTTGAGTATTGTACTGCATTTCTTTTAAGTTGACCTTTTGTTTGAGTCGTTCTACTTCCTTAAGACAGGTGTCATCGCGCTGGTCTAACGTGACCTTGCGGTCACAGTCTGAACAAAACCATGATTCTGCAGGTAAATCTCGGTTTAGTGGATCGAGTCTCATTCTTTTCTTCTGTATCCGGCAACGCCACGCCCTCGGCTTCGCCCTCGGGCTTATGTATTCGAAAGTATTATTTGCGATACCTTTGGTCTCGACGAACTCGCCGTCCTCTTTATAGTAGCCTCTAGGCATGCTGTTTCTGTGGTCCTGCGTCCTTACAGTTCATAGAACACTTGTGCGATTTACATTCCGAGTGCCACCCGGCGTTACGTCCTCGAAGATAGATTTTCTTTATCTTTGCTTCCTTTAAATCCAAAATCCAGTGGTTTATCCAGGCTTGGTTTGAGAAGTTGGCCTTCCTGTACCTTTTTCCCTGCAGTTTAATGACTTCTCCACTGTCCTCTGGTAACGTTATAACGTCGGATTCCTCAATGGCGTCTGGGACGTAGTCTATGCCGTCGTCTATTTTGCGGTAGGCGCTGGTAGCGATGCTAACGGAGGTGGTGTTGCTTTGAATGGTGGTAACACTAATGACATGAGCGGCGGGGTTGCATTAAATGGTGGCCAGGATCATCCGGGTTGTAATGTGGCAATAGGCAGCCAATGTTTCAACCATCCTGGAGGGTAACACCAGTTACACCTTCCTACAATAAATAATCTCATGTAATCAAAGTAACGGAACATAAGAAATATACACATGCCTACTAGGCTGTCCATAATTTGTCGATAACAAATAAAGAGCTATGACCTTTAATAGTTATTATGGCACAATGCCCTAGACATATGACCACAAATAACTAATTCCTTACTACCTCGGAGAACACTAATACATGGAAATGTGTATCTGGGAATCATCTGTTCTATGAAGAAAAACAAACAGGTAAAACCTCTATGGAGAGGTCCACCTAGGACATTTGGTTAACCATATATCCTCTAGAATGTTCTGTTTTTTGATAAAGACAAGGTAACAATTTTTCAAGCATTGGACTAGTGATAACATACCTTGACTCAAGCGCGCGGTAATAGCCTGTTGAGCTTGGTCTACATGAAGGTGGCAAAAAAGCTACGGAGGATTTACGGAAATACTGAAAAATGACAAGAAACAATAATTCATAAGCCACTCACACACATTATGATTAATCTACAATAGATAATGACAGTTCAAATGGTTGAGGAACTTAATGACAGTTCAAATCTACGACCGATTACAAAGAATACGGTCATGTCAAATATGTTATCAAAAATTTCTGTCGATTAACAAATTTACTACACACACGTAATGACTACACATACTAACAAATATGTGACATTCACAGATTCACCCTTTGCTTCCTGGGTGGATAACAAGGGACCGACTAGTTTACGTTGGTGTTGGCCGGCTAGTTTGTCCCTATTGCCGCCAGTCCCTGTAATGGCGTGTAATAACTTTTACTTACCGAACTCTAACGGACTCTTTATTCCAGCACATTCGTCAGTTGCATAACAAAGATTCTGCCGTAGGGCTTTGTAACAAGTTGGCACTGGGTATACTATTGACCTACCCTTCAAGCCTAAATGTTCAATCTGATATGTATTGACCCTCAAATCTCCACCTCCTACCTTTTAGCAATATCAAAGAGAGTTTTCCCATTTGCAAGTTCGTAAGTTGTCAGTAACACTTTGGCAGCGTTAGATATCTCTTCACCATTTCGTAGTGAGTCTATGATGTGGGTTATACAAGGTGGTTGTGCAGTCATTTCTTACCCACCTATCTATATACCTCCATTCTATCCCTGATACGGCTAAATATGTCGTCTATAGTTATGCCGCATTGATGATTAAGAATTATAAATGTCATTGGGAAAAGCATTGTGATAGGTATAGAATCATTCAATATACACATTGGCTTAACTGCACTAATCCCAATATTCAATAGCGGACAAGTTACGATGGCAAATTTGCATATTGCCGTGCCCCCTAAATTTCGTAGGTCCAAAGGGTAATGATACATCATGCGGATGAAATAGAACTTCAACCCATAAACTAGCTATGATAATCGAGGCATACAAGTATATTGGCACCCATGATTTTTGTATCTGACCCAAATCCTGAGTCCTAAAGTATATAGCATACTTGGTACATCCTCCATATGGCTGGTGTCTAATAATACTGGTGGCACATCGCTTGTTTTATCCACCATATCATACGCATTACTATCTGCTACCACTACATGTTCTATAATCATTTAATATCTTATATACAATGGACCTCTTGCGTAATTGAAAGCTTAAAGCTATATTCTCCATTGATCTGGACATACTCGATACTGTATTGATGTCTTATGCTCGACTTTCTAGAAAACCATTGTTATTCAAATCTTTTACTGGATTAGAGATT
>JAICVW010000641.1 GCA_025935105.1 Nitrososphaeraceae archaeon | reverse complement strand
AGTCTTACCTGAACGTTCAGGCTCGATTATCATTCTGTACCTATTTTCTATTAAATCCACTTGTTATTACACTCCAAGACTGGAGTGTCAACTATGTTAGGAAGCTAAAATGTCAACCATGTGTGGAAGCAGCACAATTAGGTTAATACACTTTAGTGTTTCCACTGCCTTCAGCTATTTCGAAAGCCCACAAACGTTAACTCTACTGAGCCCAATGAGCGATAAATATATTATCAGCATTTGACAAATGTTAGGAATAACATAGAACAGTTAGTCATGGGTTTGTCCTATGATCTATTACCCTCCAGGACTAAGTCGTTTATGATCTACCATATTTACATTATACCAAACAACAACACAAGTCACGCAGACTACAACCAGCTGGGTTTCTGATATCCACACCCTAGACGGTTGTAGTCTATCGTTTACTTGACTATTATTAACTATCATGTTGTGCATATTCTCTCTGTATAAATACATGTCAAGTACACAGATTATGATTGGTTGATTTGTGCTTCTTCATAATCATGGTCTATCTGTTTGTATTTACATGTCCGCAGCGTGCCAATCAGGTCAGGCCATGTGTACAAATCCAGGTTTAATCAGCGCAACAATAAAAGACAGTGATTGTTGATCATGTATGAAGAACATCGCTCATTTAAGCTGCCTAAAAATTCTGAAGAAAAGATGATATGGCGCTACATGGATTTACCAAAGTTTATAGACCTTATTGACAGAAGATCCCTTTTCTTTACGAAAGCAAGCAGATATCCAGATCCGTCTGAAGGGACTATTCCCAAACACGATGAGATGGTAAGGAAGACTATTTATGAAAAAGCGAGACCTGAATTTGAAAGCTAAGAACAATTCAATAGCTTTGTCAATAATGCACCAGAAATATTTGGATCAATATTGAAACAGTATAGAGACTTGGTAATGATTAACAGTTGGCATTTGAGTGATTATGAATCTGCAGCTCTATGGGAATTATATGGTACAAAAACTGGAATTGCAATTCACTCTACAACAGGAGAGAGTTTTGTAATGACTGACGATAGTGTCTGGATAGGATGTGTGAATTATAAATTATATTGACCTTAACCATGAATGGATGGATGAGTGGTATATTTTTGAAGCATTTGTTATAAAGAGACCATCTTTTTCATACGAGACTGAAATTAGAGCTGTAACATGTTTACCGGGATATTAATATAGGTAGTAGGGTACTTTCTAAATTAGATATGAAAAGAGAGGCAAATTCTCCCTCACATCAGCGTTTGAGCAACCCAAGTGAACTTACTAATGATGGAAAATATGTTAAAGTTGAGCTTGAAAAATTGATAACCATTGTATATGTTTCGCCAATGGCACCATCATATTTTAAAAATGTAACTGAATCTGTTGTTTCAAAATATGGACTTAATAAAGAAGTAATTAAACCTGATCTATACACTTTGAAGTAAGTTTGCAAGTCTTATAGAGCTATGGATTACAGTAATTGTAATGCTAGTAGTAATGATAACCATTGGAACTGTGAAAGCATTCAGGTTATTGGGATGATCCTATAGCCAGGTATCGCCTTATGACTAATGATTTTGGAATAATTTTTCGTTCAATTCTCGCTCAATCAAAAGAATTTTTTATAATTCTAGTCCGTATTAATTAATGAGTATTCTCTATGGCCTCAGCTGCTTTCACTGCCTTCACTAAATTTGTCTATACCAAGAAGCCATTATTTTTCACCCGTCAATATCTCTATTCGGATATTTTGAGATTGTAGACTTGCAATTCCTGTATCTATTGGTTCTCTTTGTAATCTTCGAATTTCTGACACGTAATACTTCAGTATTTCATGCTCCCTTTTCTCTCTGCTATTTTGTATCCTATCCAAGCCTTTGATAATCCTTTTTTGTTTGCAGTGCAGTATAGCCTGATCTTAGGATTTTATCTTGACCTATAAGGCCGCTGTATCTATTTTTCTTGTTGCTTCTGTACCCCGTATTGTGTTTTCATTTCTGCTGTCATACGATTAGATTAAGGATTGGTTCATAATAGCTGTTAAACTTTATTCCTCATTTTTTCTTACAAGCTTTGTGGCTATAGGTATAGGTTTATATAATAACAATGGATAGTCTCAGCTTCAAAGGTTCCTCTAAGAAGTAAAGCATATCAAACGAAGCAGGTCTAATAATAAACACGACTACAATAATTAAGAACTTTATAGGAGGTGGATTCAAGATCAGCTGCTTT
>JAICVW010000409.1 GCA_025935105.1 Nitrososphaeraceae archaeon | reverse complement strand
TGCCCGGATTAAAGACCGACGGCCAGAGATCATGTTGACCTCGCCGGTGAATTCACCAGAACCATGGCTAGTGATAATGGTCTCAGAGGCCCCGAATGGTCTCACAATCTCTATTTCACCGCTAATTACGACAAAGAATGGTACTGCACTGTCTCCTTGTTCGATTAGTACTTGTCCAGGCTGTATTTCACGTGTATGTCCTTGCGCTGCTATACGACTAATTTGAGCTGGAGTTAATTCCGGAAATATTTTATCAATACGGGAGTTTGTTAGTGGAAGTCCAGTGGATCTATTGCTCATTGTAGAATCTCCTATCTGAAAAGTATGCGTAGAGAGATAGTCAATTTCTTATTTTCTTTTTCTGTAGGATCTATCGGTACCATTTATTTATGATATTTGCCATTCGAGCTTATTAAAAATAGTAGTAAGTATTTAGTAACTATGATCACAATACATGTTTATAACTATGAAATAAGACATCCCTAATATTAGCAATAAACCCGGGGTACTTAAATCTAAAAAAGTAGAGGGGATGATTATCTAAGTATTTTAAGATATCTCTAAAATTCATGGTGGTAGTTTTCTGGTTAGTAACTATCTCTGAATTGCTTCTCTTTTTTATCTACCCCTTCCGCCATTCCTATTGAAATCTAAAGATTTTGCTCTGCTACATTTATTTAGCCACTCATACCAAAGGAGTAATGAAACTTCATCGCGAGTAGTAATAACGTCAATGATAACAAGACCAATGTTTCTGCATCATTCTTGACCTTTAGGTCCTACAATTTGATAGTAAATACCCTTATTTGAAGGAAGACTCGAACTAGCAACAGAAGGTCTGGAACCATCATATTTTAATAAATTGAAAAAATTGTTATCCAAGACTTCCAAGAGAAGAAATTATAGCAGAACATATTCATAGTACAAAACCAACGGTCCTAATTTTACCGTCATTATATTTGGTTTGAATGCTCCTTATCAAAATAAGGGACTAAAGTAGCCTAGGTTGGAACTGCTTAAACTACCGATTGATTCAGATTCTAATCCCAAATACTCAAAATTATCTTATTTCTTGCTATGTTGCATGATTCATTAGGTTTCTAGTCTAATACAAAACCCTCTAGATAGGTCATCGTACTGAATATGTTATACAAAGTTGCTTTCAGTAAGATCTCTTTTACCATATGAGGAAATTTTCTAGCTGCTACATATTCACCGAATATTCTTTTAATGGAAGAACACCGTTTCTGCTATCCATCTATGTCCATAGCTGACGCTATATACGCTTCCATCTTTTGAGATTTGTCTGCTGTCTTATTACTGACATGTTCCTGGCATGAGAGTTAGTTGACCTGACTTTGGAATTACTTCTTGTCTTTATACCAGGTTTAATGTGATGGTTGGATAGATATCTAAATTGTTGTTACTGTGATACATACCATCTGCTAATACTCTTTCGACTTTATTATTTTCAGAAGCATTATCTAACAGATTCTTTAACATCCTGCCATCATATACTTCTTCACTTGATACCTCCAAAGATAGGATTCTTTTCTTCTTGATGTCAACTGCTATGTGTATTTTTAGATACGCTTTTCTAATATGTCATTTGTGACTCATCCATTCTCCTCGATTAGCTACCTTAATACCAGTGCTATCCAGGGCGATAACAATGTCATTTCCTACATTTTCGTTGATTTTAATCTCCAGTCTGTTTATGCGTCTACTAATGGTACTATAGTGTGGTGTAACTGGTACTTTATCTGAATGAGCCATGACTACTCCTTGAGTTTGTCTATATGGTAAATGGAAATATGGTCTCATATAGCCTAGAAGCTGAATAAAGGACTCTGGGTAGCAGTATGGTTCACTAACCAACCTTACCTTGGTTCATTTGTGATAATTCATAATCCCATTTATCAACTACATCAAAATCCAAGAGTACTTGACCGCGTCTAACTAATAGTTCGTTGTAGGAAGGCCAATCAACCATACCTGAATAATAATTATTATTAGCAAGCTAAATGTTAAGCGGTCAAAGGAGTATCACGAAGAACATAATTAATCGTGCAACAGAGCACATAAGAACTGCATTTCTTTACAATTTCTAAAAATATAGATCGTACGGCACAGACATTTCACTTACGATACTATCTATCTTGTATGGGACGTGGGACAATATAGCACAAAGTCTCATTTGTTCAATATTGTCTTCAACAGGCTTATATTTTTCAAGTGTTATAGGAACAAATATGCTTGAAAACATAGTGTATGTGGGTCTTGGATTCGCTGCAGCATTCTTTGCATTGGAATCAGCTTGGCACTTTACAGCTTGCAAGATACATGACAGAACGATGAAGCCTTGCTTCTACAAGCAAATTGGCTTGTTAAAATAGTGAGGGCCAACAATGATTTTGTAAGTTTGTTTGTATGTTCCACATAAAGTCTATATTATACTCGCTAGGCATAATCCAGTGCCACAATAAATACAATTTCTTAATCTCCACCTATGGCCCATTTATTCATACCTCCATCCGTCTGTCTAATGATATGACCATTCACGATACTCCTATCCTTCTATTGTTGAATATGTTTTATTTGGGCTTCGGCAAAACTTATCTCTTTTTCACATTTTTGGTAGTAATAATCAATTCTTCTACCTTGCTTTGTGCATATTTCGAATAAGTCCATATCTCTACATCTTTCCTATCCTCCAATCTCTTTGTCTATAACAATCCAATTTCCATTCAATTCTCGCTTACCTAAGTGAGACTGGAAATAAAAACGCATCAAAGTGAAGGCAGTGTAGGCTGTGAAGGCTTTATTGCAGGTTAGGATAGTCATTAAGCCAAATGTCGCGTAATGATTTACGAAAATGAACCTCTTTCCGTTCAATTTTCGCTTATTTAGTCAGGTTTCCAGAATTTTGGGTCCTTGTTATATGAGGATATATTCTCTATAGCCTTCACAACCTTCACTACCTTCACCATTTTATAGTGTAAATAGCGAACATGTTCCCACTAACATAAGTAAAGTAAAAATTTTTTAAACCTAATAATGGAATATTTGTGAGATGGTGTGACAATCATCACTGAGAGTATCAAAATAAGGTCAAGAGGAGAGAACGATATGATCGATATCACCGAATCAACTTCTAAAGCAATTGAAGACAGCAAATTAGAGCAAGGAATTGTTACAATATTTGCATCTGGTTCAACAGCAGCTGTAACAACTATTGAGTATGAGCCAGGGCTCAAAACTGATTTTCCCAAGATGTTATCCAGGATTGTACCAAAAAATATAGAATATGAACATGATAAAACTTGGCATGACAGAAACGGACATTCACACGTTCGAGCATCATTGGTTGGCCCTAGCCTGACTGTTCCTTTCAAAGATGGCAGACTATTGTTAGGCACATGGCAGCAAATAGTTGTAGTAGAAATGGATACTAGAGAAAGAGAACGAAAGATCATACTGCAAATAATGGGCGAGTAAACATATCATCGCCATGTAACATGATACTGCCTTGGTTAGACAAACGTCACGTGAAATTGGTATTACCTGCTTTTCCCTATGGCGTTAGCTCACATCACCACCAAGATATGGTAGAGGCATAACCTTTGGTCATGAGTTCAAAATCGGACAGATCCAGCAGATTAGCAGTTTTCAGCTTACTGTTTGCAAGGGTAATTTATGCGATAAATTGGTTTAATATTGCTTCCATATTCCCACACAT
>JAICVW010000112.1 GCA_025935105.1 Nitrososphaeraceae archaeon | reverse complement strand
TGGAAGTTTCCATAATAACTCAAGAACCTAGTGTAAATGACATTAGCCGCGCTTCCAGCAAGCTGTTGATAAATTATTGATTCGATTAATGACTGAAATGGATCGTTGCGAACCTTTATCGAGTATTGTCCTACCGTTGTGATTACCTCTCCAAGTCGCGAGTCTGCTTCTGATAAATATTTTATCACGTCTATATTCACAGTGGCCGAAGCGATTTGAAGTGGTCTCACATCTTATTGTTTTCCTTGAGATACCCATTATGAGACCTAGGCTGATATGTTTACAAACAAGCTAAAATAAAAAAAATCAAGTCAAATAGGTAGGTACGTGAGTGAGAAATCTATTTTGCACCGAAAATAATTAAGTAGCTGGCCCAGCTCGGTACATGTGTGTTATGCCAACATTATTGCAATGATCGCAGGCAGAAAATAGTTCAATCATTATAATATTCCTAGGAATGAATTAATTCAATATAATGTATATACGCTACCTGTTAAGGTTTTTGCGCTACAATTATAGACGTAGGAAATGAAAAGTGGATTTCTGTTCCAACGTAGTGACTCTTTAGGTCTAGTATGTCATTTTGTACATCTTCAGCGAACAATGCACGAATTTTGTCGATATCTGTAGGATTGGGAAATGATGAGTCCAACAAGCCCTGAAGATCCCTTTCGATTCTAAAAAAATCAGTCTCGATTACCGGCAAATCTGCTTTTCTAAACATTTCTTTAAGTTCCATTATAGTAAGTGCCCTAGTGTGCGAAGGGTCACGAAGTTTTTCGACATAATTATACATATCGACATTCTTGGCTGCAGGTGTGGCATCAATTACAGCTACTCTACCGTTTGCACTACACACCCTTTTCATTTCACTCAGAACCTTATATGGGTCTACAAAATGATGAAAACTATATCTAGTGACAACCAATGAAAATGACGCATCATCGTATGGCAGATTGGACACATCTCCGATATCATACCTTATGTTGATTAAATTCTTTTGTCTTTTCAACAAGTTGGCCTGTTCAAGCATCGCAGGTGTAATGTCAATTCCAGTTACGTGCTTTACTATCTTAGCAAGTTCACAGGATACTAGTCCTGATCCACAGGCTACATCCAAAACACTGTCATTTTCTATTATACAATTCAATTGGTAGAGTCTGTTAGCAGCTTGAACGGCAGAGTGAGCTGTGTTCTGAGTAAACGGAATTGCTTGTTTCGTAAATTGATCTATTATCAATTCATTATGAAATTTGGTGTCCTCGTTGTCATCGATCAACGGGTTTTCAGATTATAATAGAATTTGATACTAAAATAAATTCTTTGTTATCCCGCCTGTATCTTCAGTAAATAAATTCTTCATTAACTAGATCCTTGAACCAGTATACCGAATTTACTATATATGAGATGACTAGCGAGTACGGTTTAGCTGTCTGTTAAGAAAAGCAAAAGGAATAATTTGCTTCATAACGCTACTTGTGCCCAAGTCAGACAACAATGTATTCACATTCGGTTCTTTTCGTTAATGGCGATCTATCGAAAAGAACGGAAAACCTTCCTTAAGCTACAGTCCTTCAGCATGTCTGGCTTCATCTTCTCTTAAAACCTCACTGACATATTTTGCTTTAATTGAACCATCATCGTATACACGAGCTACCTTCAAATAATTGCTGGTTTGTTATGGACATCAAGTCTAGGCGAACAGGAGAAATTGTAGGAATTAGCTCTCTTATTCTAATTGGTATGTCATCTAAATCGTCATTATAGTAAATACTAAAGGCAAAAGATCTTGTGCCAATATTTCCAATATCTAACTCTTTAGGCGTGGAATTGTCTTTAGACTTCTCTTGTTCTAGAATGAGTGACCTTATCTTACTATAGTTTGCCTCAAGTTTCTGTGCTAGCTCGATCTTAGACCGTTCGGAGAACTCATCCTTTAATTTATCTCTCGACTCAATGAAAGTCGATTCAAAACTAATTAGCAATGTCTGTTTAATATCTGAATAGGGTGTAAAAACCTTCCCCTAAATTCTTTATAATCATATAGCAATCACATTGCATGTTGTTACAATTCAAGCTACAACTAACTGTCAGTTAGTTGGCTGATTAAACATGCTATCTGAAAATCGTGTTAATCTTTTTAATGCATGAATCCTCTCAGCTCTTTCCATTTCTGCACCCTCGATAGCTGCTGACAAATAGCTGATTGATTCATCATACGTCTGCCGCGCTACTGGATAAGGAACGCCGTCCTTTCCGCCGTGTGCAAAATTATACTTTACGGGGTCATCCCAAGATGCCGTTGTCCCAAAGATTAGCTGTCCAATTAACGACAGAGCTCTAACTGCGGCAGGACCAACTCCAGCAATGGAAAGCAGCTGCTCATAGTTTTTGGGCTGTATGTCGTAAATCCGTCTAAATAGATCCCAGTCTAATTTACGTGGCATTTCATAGTTTTGAATTCTACCAAAATTCGCATACTTAGAAGGGCCATCTGATGAGAGCCAATTGTCTAGAGTAATTTCTCTTTTGCAAGAGAACGTTGAGTTTACCTTAGAGACACATGATTTTAAGACGCCAGTATCTCCAGTTGCAAGATCTACGCAAAGTTGTTGATTATTGATCGAATCTCTAGATGTCATATTCAGAACATTAGAATCTCTGCGTTCACTTATAATACCGGTATGAGGTTCTTTAACAAATCCTCCAAGACGATCAGAGAGCCAATGATATCTTCTGGCCATATTATTATTGGTATTCATTCCCTGTTGAATTATTGTCCAGTCACCATCTTTGTCAAATAAGATAACATGGTGATATAATGAATATCCATCTTGAATTGCCGCATTATCTACTTTTGCAGCCATTTTACTAGCGTATAATAATTCGTCAACTTGTCTAGAGGATAGATTAAAGTTACGTTCGGCGAGGTTAGGGATATCATCTTTTGTTCTCGTAGACTTTATTCCCTTGCCTCCAGCTATTGATATTCCGTGAACATCATGTTCTAATGCTTGTTTCAAAACTCCTGTTACCACTGTTGTAAGTCCAGAAGAGTGCCAATCAAATCCTAATACGCATCCAAAAGCCTGAAACCACAGAGGATCAGATAGTCTTTTCAAGAATTCGTGTTCCCCATATTCGTCGATCACTACTTTAGATATGCAGTGCGATAGCTTGATCATGCGCTTAACTAAATAATGAGGTGCATGCCCACCATGGAGAGGTAGATTCATGGTAGAGGTCTTCAATTCAGTCTCTTATTATTACGCCCAACACTTATTTATTTCTAGATTGATATGGTTTGGCAAATAATGCCAGTGAGATCTAGTCAATAGTACTGTCATGAAACACACAGAATTAGAGCTTATTAAAGTTAATCAAGAAGTAAAGTGAGCAGTTGCTAACTGAATTTTACTTTATACTACAGGATATTGACCGTTAGGTATGTAGGTGGGTAAGTAGTTGGTAGACAAGTTGTCACATGAAGATACCGTTGACGTTGTGTTGAAACTCACAAAAAAAGAGAGGAATTCGTTGCGCCAGTGTCTGGAAGATATGATTGAAATTTGTGAAAAATATTCAAAATCTAATGAACTAAAGAGTGTACCAATCCACCTTCTCTCTAAAATTCTTGGCTCTATAGATGAGATGAAGTTTCAATATCAGGGGTTGTTATCAAAATTAGATCATCCTGGCCACCAGTGAGTATAGCATAGGGAGTAAGTCAACCCCTCCAGAATAAAATAAATGCTTTAGGCTAGATAAGGGAGTGTAAGGTATCTTTGTTAGTAAGGCAACGCGCAAGCGTCGAGCATGTACAGAAAATGGAATGTTATCATGATTTAGTAAGTCAGAACTCTTTCTGATTTTGACAGACCAATGTTGTAATAATATTCCAAACGAGTAGGCTATTGGATATACGGCATAACGTTAATACGTAGAACAGTAATCTAATGTTGTTCATTATCCTCTTAGATTGATAATCCAAACTTTACCTTCTAAATATTTCATATTGCATTTTGAATAATGCTAACTAGATGTGAACAAAACCTAAGTCTAAAGCAGACGATACGTATTCAAGACTTATCGAATGCTAATGTGAGCGAAAGAATGAATTCTCCTCGTGAGACGGACTACATCTGATGATCAGGATAAGGGGGCATCTAAAGACCTTCTCAGGTCGATAGTAACTTAGGGCTACTAGTAGATCTTCCCAAAGTCTCATAGGAACTCAAGTATTTGGTCAAAATCAACATGTTGATTCCGATAATGCACAAGCTGGACAAGACGCACTAAATGAGCAGCAAAATACTGATGACAACACTGCAGGAGGCACCGCACCTACCGCACAGGCCATATTTGGTGATAATCAAAAACTAGGACAAACTCAATCTGTCAGCAGATCTAGCGGGTCAAACACACAGGACTCTCTTACAAACACAATGCAGAATCTAAATGACAGCCCTCATAACAGCAAAACTATACAGAATATAATTAAAGGAATTCAATCAATACAGCACACACAAACAATAGGAAACTCTCCAAACTCACAGAACACATCCCAAGAAAGCAATCAACAACTTAATACAAATCATAATGACGATACATCTGGCCCCCAGCCATAAGAAATGTTAAATTGTGCTGTTGAGCGTGAAGTATAGGCGCCTCCTTTGTACGGATTATCCATGTTCAAATAGAATTCTGTTCCACGTGGTGCAGTAGGATAAATTTGGGCAACACCGTCAGGACCTATTAACCAATTAGACATAGGTTTGTAAAGGTGGGCACGCTCCTATATAAAAAAAGGAAGGAGCCCCTACATTCTATTAATGATCATAGTGGCCTTCTGAACTTGAACCTGTACTTGAACCAGGCCCGTTATGTTCGGTACCATGGTCGTTGTTATGATTGGGACCTAGACCTGGACCAGACTCACCAAAGTGTCCCGGAAAGAACGGATGTGGTTGTACGAAGATTGGCGGATGATGATATATTGGTCCAACGAAATGTGAATGAGGGTGTATAACGAATGGTCTGTGAATAACAACGAATGGCGGATGCGGGTTATAGTACTGATGTGGATGGATAACGACAACATCAGGTCCAGCCTCATGCACAACAACCGTTGTGGGTAAATTCTGGTATAGTGCAAAGAAATCAGTCGTGTAACCCGCTTTAAAGCCATTGCAATATTGTGTACTTCGTTGCTCACAAGCGTCTCCAATAGCGTAGACACCCTTACTGGCTTGTGCTGCAGCATATCCATCATCGTAGCCCGATTGGTAATCAGAAATGGCCATGGCCGAATTTGGTATCAAAACGGTAAAAAGCGATGCCAAAGCCACAACAGGCAATGCTTGAATGATTTTCATGAATATTTTCATTTATAGAATATAAATACAATTTATGAATAAATCAAATGGAAAAAGTCTTTTATTTTATTTACCTGGACTTGATCTACATTCCCTGTCGAATTAAAAGTCATATCTACAAACCAGATATACTCCTCCATTTCTTTGATGCCGAATTCCTTGGTCTCATGGAGGTATTTTGTCTTCATTGATGTTAACGTCATATTCAAAAACCAATAGAAATCCACCATTTCCTTGGCGCGATTTTCTTCTATCATAAGAACCACTCACGTCATCATCTAACGGCATAAACATTTTTGAAATAGCCAAACAGAATTGTTGTATTTTCTGCATGTGTAACTCTTCTTTTTCATTCGGGTACTTTTTGTCCATTGCTGTTAGAATCATATCCAGGATCCAACAAAAATATTCTAATTTCTGGACGCGCGCTGATATTTCGTCTTCTAATTCGAATATTATATTGGCTTCCATACAAAATTCTTGGATTCTTTTCGAGTGTGATACCTTGCTTTCTTGTGAATATTTCGATTTTAACGATGTTAAAGCCTCTTCTACAATCGGGCGATAATCCTTTACTTTTTCATCGAGGCGCTCTTTTGTATCTTGTGGATATCTTAGGCGCGCCAATTCTAGATCGATGTTCATACCCTCCCCATGCTCCTTTCTAATTACCAATTTCTTAGATGTTCTGGCAATCAAAAAGAGTGTCGCACAGGATTGTACAAATGCGAAGGGACGAATTAACCTTCCATAACTGGTGGATCGAGTGTATTTTATGAAAGAGCATCCAGATTTACTGATGTAAAAGAGCGTATTAGGAGCAATAGAAAAGAAGAAGATAGATCAACAGCCACTAAGTCCTACCAAAGAACATTTGTCCATCGAACATAAAATAGAATGCCCACGCTGCCATGATTTGATGCTGCTACATTCAGACTTTGATCGGCTTTGCTACTTTTGTGAGAAATGCTATTTTATGCTTCTTTGGGTCGTTAACCAAGGCAGCATTACAATGGACCCCCTTGGGTTCTAATTACCGCCACTGTCTACCTTCTTAATTTCAATGGTCATTTTATCCCCAACCTTGATGGCCATGTCTTCATATTCTCTCATACTGACTTTGAAAGTGGGAGAATCAGTGGGAAACCCTCCACCCCCACCCATTGCTTTACCAATATTGGACATCGCTTTCGGCAAATTATTCATTAGATCCTCGGGTGACGTAAATGCCATCATATTCGGTCCAAATGGATTGAATGGTGGCGATCTGTCCGCGCCTGCGTTGAATTCATTAGGATTAGAATATGTGACATAAACATAAGGACTACCATCCTGTGATACTTCAATTCTTGAAACAACATAGTCAATCTTCATTGCTGTATTGTCCAGTATGACCATTTAGGCCATATATCTTTTGAGAATCTCAAGCCGGAACAAACGAGTGAGCAGCAGCTACGTCGAACCGACTGGGAATTGTTAGGAAATGCTTTCAGGAGAAAGAAATCGTTTATATTTCATATTCGTATTTAGCGAACATGGTTATGGAACGAATCATTCAATCGATTCTAATACACCCATTACCAAAACTCCTAATTAATTGTCGTATTGGTAGCCAGTATCTTTGCCAGCGTTGATATGCAGCAAGCATCAGCGATGATGAAGGAAATGACAATCATCATAATCGTTGCAATGATCACCACTTTTCGAAATGTTTCCGAAATGATGAAACACCACTCATACTCCCCTTTCCATGAGATGGGCTACCAGTTTGGCCTCACAACGTCATCTTAATCTGTCTCATCTACTTGCACGCATTTAGTCACGTAATGGTTGGCCGGCCAATTTAAGAACTTGTCAACAGAGGATATATACCCTATGTCCGTCATAAAGGAGAAAAGAAGAGGAAAAGCAAGTGCCATAGATCAAGATTGGTATGGGGGTGACTACGATGGATATCTTAATATCATCCGTACGGTGGCAATGTTATTTTCTCCCCAGGTTT
>JAICVW010000226.1 GCA_025935105.1 Nitrososphaeraceae archaeon | reverse complement strand
CGATCTGGCCCACGACACTCTAGTAGGTAGCTGCCCGTAATTCTTACAGTATAGCACCAACCGGTCAAATCTACGAACTACCTCCTGTTTAGTGTGTGGATCTGCTCCATCACCTATCCAGCCTCGCCCCATTGATTGTCGCATTAGATCGGTCTGTCTTCTTATTAGCCTTGTCTGACGTACGATGAAAAATAGTGCAATTGCAGTCGCAGTTCCTCCTGCAGCGGTAGCCCATGCACCAAGAGTCTTTGATATGTCAACCCACCATGGCGCTATCGTCTTTTAGAGGCACCCCCATCACCATTCTCGTGTTGCAGTAAACCACAGAAAGAAATGAAGGTTAACAGTCGTCATCTTTCTCTAAGGATGTTCGGATATATCCGTGCTCATCAACGGTGGCTAATTGAATGTTTAGCTTAGGGAAGAATGGTTCTTGTAGAACTTTCCAAAAGATGAATCGCGCAGGATGATGCTCTCTAGTGAGTTTCAAAAAAATATAAGATGTTGTCACTGACAGTTCTGGTTGCCACTTGGAGTGTTTATGCAGTGGGAATTATCCGCTTCGCCAGGTTCAATCTCTCTAAAGTGGTTTGGGTTTTTGGTAAATCCGTGGCTATCGTCTCGTGGCCATGGCTTTGTGTTTGCAGCGTGGGCAGATGTAGTGATTGAAGCCAATGATACTGATGCTATAGCTATAACTGCTACTATTACTAGTAGGGTTATTGTCTTCATATTCTATTTGGATATAGAAAGTGGATTTATTATCTGTTTATCTAACAAACTCGAAATTATTCCTGTCTCTACTGAGTTTCAAAAAAATATAAGATTTGTGTGCAAGGTTTCTTTGGATCGGAAGGGAAAAAGGAAAGGTTGGCCAATAGAGGTCAAATGGTAATCTTTGCCAAGACCGGTAGCAAGATATCGATTAGAAATGCTATGGATGCGGGCCCATTACTGAAATATTACACATTGCAGGTCCCTAAATAGAGTATTTAAGCAGAAATAGCAGATAACGAAAACCCCTACAACTTCTAGCAAAAAGATGGAAGGTGACAACGGCACCTTGCCAAGCTAAACAGATTACTCTAAAGCAAAAAAAACTGGAGAACAGAAGCATATACTAAGCCCAAATCTATCAGGAATAATGTACAAGGCTACATCTCCTGGGATAACTAATGCTACAATGATTTTCAAGTTTGAAGTAGCACCTCTAGCTAGCAAATCATCTATAAGCGAAAGTTATAATCGAGTATACACATTCAATATGCTGCCACCTGGTACCA
The DNA here is from genome assembly GCA_025935105.1 of Nitrososphaeraceae archaeon. GTDB lineage: Archaea > Thermoproteota > Nitrososphaeria > Nitrososphaerales > Nitrososphaeraceae > Nitrosopolaris. Next base: position 4,213 of record JAICVW010000226.1, on the reverse strand, counting down.
CTCCAAGTTCATCTTCATCTCCAGCTCCAACCTACTCATTCGCATAGTCCTGCATAGTCCTGCGTATCACCCGTTCTGTCACTAGTTCGCAGCCGGGAATACTAAAGTTCAATCCATAGCTAATAGCTACAAAAATTAGTGCCTCGGCGTCAATTGGTTCTACTAACGAAGTTTTCAAAATAGAACAATAATTCCTACACCTTATTCTTGCGTTTCCAATATGCAACTACGTCTTGGTTACCATGCATGCCTGTGAGTGGTAGTTCTACATATAGTTCGAATTTGTCCAGATAGTCTTTGGAAGTTGCTTATTTCATCAGAAGAGCTGCAAAAATACGAAAAAAGATTGTATGGACTATATTCTAGGCAGTTTAAAATCAAGGTAGTGAAGGAACAAACAGGCAGATACTTTAGCTGTAATATACTGACTGGTACCTACAAATGTCATGCTGTTTCATATTTGAAGCATCAAAATCGGCTCAGGAAATGCATTGACCAACAGCTTGCCGAAACTAACAGTCCCAACTGTGCTGTGAAGGAAATCATAGATTAATATTGACTCGGCGAAATGTCTAGCTGTTTGGCTGATTTATCTAACCAATACAGGATATTATTCGTTATTTACGAGTCGTGTAATATGGGCAAACGACTTTCTATTTCTGACCTCCAAACAACAGAGGAGTTGAAGTTTATGCACATGGCAGGAAAATTAAACCCTGAGCTTACTTATCTTCGGAAAACTGGTTATTTAGAACGTACAAACTACTACATGATAAAATAATTGCCAAGATCCATAGCCAGTTTTCTTATGCTTGAAGAAGATGGTGACCGGGAAATATTTGGAGTCGATCACGTTAGGTCAGTTTATGGGGTAAGAGTAGACGAGGTCGACATGAGCAATGAAATTGGAAAGCAGGTTAAAATAAATGCTGGGCAGAGCCATGGCGTACGAAAGGGAACACAATTTGCCATCTATCCCTATGGCTTTACAGATTTTGATCAGATTGAAAAACGTATAGCCATAGTAGAGATAGTTAAATCGGGTGCAGCTGATTCTTGGGCAAAGATTATTACGAATTTTGGAAGGGGTACAACTGTTTCTTTAGTATATTCCCCCCGACATTCTTCGGATGGATGCAAAGGATTTACGCTCGTAATTACATGGATACAGATTAGCTGCGCATTTTCATCCGGTTGTAAGAAGGTCTTGACCCTTCAGTTTTCAGCTTGAAATTAAAGGTAAAAAATAAGTTTATCCGTAATCTTACCCATTTTACTGCTACTGCTCTCTATAAGGGATTGGTGATTGCTGCTGCCGCAGGTATTGTTAAGCCAAGCTCAGGAAGATTAAAGTTTGTAAAATCGCATTCTCTAGTCAATCACATTAAGGAGTTATCATCATCGCTATCACGAATACAATCTGTAACAACCAGTTTTATTTCCTGAAATTTTATCTTACCACTTGGGATTTTTCCTACTGATTGCATATCCATTAGCCAGTTTTCCATTTGGTTCCTGTGATCTTGACATACCACAGCAATCATATATTCTTCCCCATTATTAACCACTGAAATAATATATGACGGTGGCAGTGGACAATCAAAGTCTTTGTCTCTGAATGAGCAGGTCTTAGGTAATGCCATGCTACTACTACTTTGATTAATTATTATTATTTAATATATCAGTTGCACCATTTCCAAGATTTTCGTTCTTCAATTTTATGTTTATCAATCAATAGCCCGTTTTTCTAGAGGATCAGATGTCAGAAACTATAAGATGGCATTTCTATGACTATCAGATATTGACATGTATTTTTTCAAAAAACGATAGTATACATTCTACAAACAATAGGTAGCTGAACAAACAGCAATAAGTAGGGAAGAAAATATGCAAAATTATCTAGAACTGTTGTGTATGCTCAAGCAAATTATATGCACATTTATGGGCTACTGTACCTTTAGATTGCGAGTAATAATTATTTCGGTATGGTCAACTGGCCTTCTGAACCTACGTGTAAAAATTTCCTTGTGGAATAATGCTAGAGAAGTTCATGTAACAATTGAAGACAAATTCTGAAACTATGTGTCCTCTGTAACTAATTCTGAAACTATGTGTCCTCTGTAACTAATTCTGCTGTTGAAACTCCAATATGCATATGTTTCTTGATCTCTATGAGACCTTCCAAGAATAAGAACATGAGCTTATTGGCAAGTGTCATTTTTGACAAATTAGGTTATAAGAATGAGAAATACTAGCCAGGAATCATTTAAGTATTCTAAAAAGTTATACCGGGAAAATTTCTTATACCATCGTTAGTTTGGTGGTAAGTTTTAGTGTTTCATCTTCGTGCCATATTGTGGCACATTGTGGTCAATCTCCTTAATAGCGGGCATCTATAGTATAAACTATATGATAAGTAAAAGTGTTGCGCTAATGATACTATTCTTAGTCCTAGCGACAGCAACCGTATATACACAGTCAGCATTTGCAACCAATGCAAATGGCGTTAAAGGTGGTACACCCTGCGCACATCCCGGTGACGTTGGACAACACAATGCGGTGACGATGACAACCATGACCATCTTCGTTTGTGATGATTAACTGAGAAAGAGTGTAAATTCACATCTGTCCAAAAGAGGGATGACCGCTTTATTTCTAAGATCTGTGGCATCCATTGGATAAATCTACGACAAGCGCAACGTTTGCTGTCGAATCTGATGACACTACAGGTAGAGGTATGCCTAAATTCTGGACGAAAACAACGGCTACAAAATCTTTTCAATCTGTGTATATATCGTTGCATAACTCAGGACCTAATCCACCAAGTTTTCCACCTTCAATTTCTTAATTCACAATTTTTTCAACTAGACTTAAATGTGGCCAAGTGCTGAAGTCTATAACCAAGATTGTGCAGATATTGTCAACGATGCCAACAAATATAGTTAGTGATAATACTAATATTGCATGCAGGTTATTATGATTGAGTTTACAATAATCTTCCTACTGAATGTTTTAGAGTATGAGTATATCCGCAATTTCTTCTCAACTCTTAGCAATTGTAGTTAAGTATCCCAGAAATATAATGGCAACAAAATACTTTGGAAGGAATTGAGGAAATCCACTATAGGAATTACAGCAATTATGGCAGTAGCTGCTCTAACAGCTTTTGCATTTGCTGAGACACTTCCACAACAGCAAGCATTTGCAGGAGGATACCATGATCATAACCACAACCATCACAACAACGGACTAAAAGTTGATCAACAGATTAATCAAGCGAATTTCTGTGACAATGGGGCTCAGTGCATAAACGATGCTCAAAATAATTTCGGGCCTCAACAACCACAAGCAGTTTGGAAGTAAAAGTTTGGAAGTAAAAGAAGCTGGACACCACATGAACCTAGACGCGAATTACTAGGCTCTATACTTATTTTTTACTTTTACTATTACAATAATTTCGTTGTACTTTTGCGTGACCACTCCGGCTGTTGGTTGGAATGCTCGGCAAAGTAACAGATCAGCCTGGCTATCCTTTATCACAAGCCACATTCCATGAGGTGAGTCTTCGTATAAGTGATCTCAGCGGGGTCCGTCTACTCTCCGTAGCGAGATAGAAGCACCATTGATTAACCTTTCCACAACCTCCGACTTAGTAGTAGGTTACTTTTGGCTGCAAAAGAAACCTATTGTTTATCTAGGATCTGGGAGCCACTTTAATTGGACCTGAATTGTTCAGTCTCATGTCGAATATTACAGGCTGTAGGCTGGTTAGTGCTCTCCGCTCAGGATAGCAGATCGGCCAAGCCTATATTTTTTGTTTATGTGCATTCTCAGATTCCCTTATTATCTAATGCAAGTATACTTTACTAGGTAGTAATACCGCTGACGGTAAATTATTTGAAAATTTAGACTATCTCTGTGGTTGGAAAGAAATTGCTTTGAGGAACGATAAACGAGCCTGAGGTTCCTCGATTAAATAAGAAGATATAATTAATACTAGTTACTACTTCCAGCAACTGGCCAACCATGTAGAGAAATGGAAAGTTTATCACATGATAATTTGATTCTCAATAAGGGCAAACTATATTCATCTAGATACGAAAGCTCTATGCTTTTATAATCTATCTTGCCAGAAAAGAATGATTCAATTGAAATCAAGGCACCAATCATCATCAGCTTTATTGCCCTCTTTGCTGCATATCCTTCTAATAGT
>JAICVW010000482.1 GCA_025935105.1 Nitrososphaeraceae archaeon | reverse complement strand
TCATCGGTTACATGTATGTAGACACCATTTCCTGCTCAAGTGGAGCAGAGAAATCAAAAGAAGTAGGAAGGACGGAATGTTTTTAAAGCTCGCAATCGCCAAAATGGTCAAATGAGCAAGAAAAAGAATGCTCCTCTGCCAGCTTCAAGTGCAGGATTGTTGAGGTTCTTTGAAGATGAGACCAAAGGGGTAAAGATAAGGCCAGAGATTGTACTTGGTGCTACCGGTGCTCTAATTGGCATATCTGTCTTGATAAGAATCCTATTCCCAGTTGGATGACTTACAGCAGTCGGAGATCTAATAGTGTCTCAGTTATCCATAGAAGATGGTCCTTAACTAGGATTAATCCTTCCTCGTACAAGGTATCATATTTTATCTCATTAGTAGGATCATCTTTATTAGTAGTTTTGTCATGTATATGGGCATTTAAGACAAGTACAACAGTTCTAGCGATTCATTTGGCATTGGCGTTATCCGCAGCAACCGCATCTGTTTTTGTTGACCGATGGGCCTTAAGGAGCCTAGTTGGCAAATTACCCAAGTATTTTCATGTTTCAGCTTTTGCGCTAATATTATGGTCATTGACTGCAGTTTTTGGATCGGTTTCTCATACTATTTTCTCAAAGACTAGTACTCCATCAATATACTTTGTAGAGGGAATGATGCTAGCAATTGGCTTGCGTATAGGACTTTTCAGATCGGTATTTGGCGCAAACATTATCCAATCTATACGCGTATCTTTTATTCAGCCATTTATATTAATGGTTGCTTTCATGCCTGCATCATTCTATACATCACCGGTCCCAATTGTGATCGGATTCGCGTATGGATCAGTGTTTATTTTCTTGGCCTTGGCTTGGTCCAGACTTGCTGATAAAGCTGGGTGTCCGAATCTAACTAGCACTTTTAAGGTTCTTCAAGCGTTTATAGCCGCGTGGACTGAAAGTAATCCCGAAAATATGGAAGCAATCATGGAATCCCGTGCTCGAAATGAAGTCGTTACCACCAATATTGTGAAATTCACTACAGGAAATAGAAAGGTCTTCATTTTACTTCCTGACGTACATCCTGGGCCATTCCATCCAATAGGCGGTAGCAACCTGCCATTTCTGTTATACTCAGCTTATTTGAGGTGTGCTCTAATTTTGCATAGCGTCTCTGGTCATTCTAGAAATATTCCATCGCAATTAGGGGTAAACCACTACATCCGGAGCCTTGCTCGGACAAAACCCTTGGAGAGAGCGACCACTGCGACCGTACCTTTGCAGATCAAGATTGAAAATTGTATCGCAACGGGGATGATATTTGGTCAAACAGGAATTGTTATCCTTTCCATGGCGCCTTTGGGTATGGAGGATGTTCCTGAAAGCATTCGTTCAAAGTTAGAAAGATATTCTTCTGAAATAGGACTAAAGCATCTATTAGTAGTTGATAGTCATAATGCAATGGGGGGAGAAATAAAAGATTCAGATTATCAGAATATGCTATGTGCAGGAGAAACTTGCGTGAGAAATTTGCTCAAAGCGCCAAGGTACGAGTTCAAAGTGGGATTTGCAAACTTGGACGAAATCGCTTGTGATAGGACATCATTAACCAACGAACTTGGACAATCAGGTTTGGCAACAATTGCCATCGAAATTAACAATGACAAATACGTTATAGGATGGGCGGACTCAAACAATATGGAGAACTGCCTCCGTGATTATATTATTTCTAAGCTTTCTCGAGCGGGTATCAAAGCACTCGATATTTGCACATCCGATACGCATTCGACTTCTGGGAAAAGAACTAATCAAGGATATTACGCCTTTGGTAATACGAGCGATCATGATATGATCGCGGAGTTGTTTCTTCAGTTGTCCATGAACTCTCTTAATAAGGCTACTTATGCAAAATTCGAATTGTTAGGATCTAGCTGTACACTTAAGGTAATGGGAGACCGTCAGTTTGATGACTATGCTTCAGCTCTGAACAAATCAATGAATTTAACCAAAGCATTTCTCGCTATCACGTCTATGTACTTTGTTATTATGCTGGTTCTGTCCTAATTTTGTCCAGGTGGATGGGGAGAGATTTGAACTCTCGATCACCTGTGTGTGAGACAGGTATCATAACCGGGCTAGACCACCCATCCAATAGCTTACGGGCACGTTACTTGAGATTTTTCTCAAGATTTATAGCCTAATTTTCAGAATAGGTTGGATTGTATCCATTATATTAACACTAACTGGATTGTGTTATGTGCCCTCGCCAAAACCCTCCAAGTATGTTCTTTGTTCATTTGTAAGCGTATCGATTTGGACTCCCATAGATTCCAATTTGGCGCGCGCGATTTCGTTGTCTTGGGATCTTTCCACGTTGTACACCTCTGGTGCCAATGATCCAACAGATTCTGCTAACTTGATTGTTGAAAGCAATTGATTCGCAAAACTCATGTCCATGACTTCTGAGGGGTGACCTTCTGCGGCTGCAAGGTTCACCAACCTCCCCTCGCCAATCAAATAAATTCTGTTTCCTGTGTTCAAATCATACTCCATTGTATGTTCGTTAATGCGGTTAGAGCTAGTGGATAATGCTTCCAGTGATGGGAGAGAGATTTCAACATTAAAGTGGCCTGCATTAGCTAAGATTGCGCCATCTTTCATATTATGAATGTCGTCTCTAGATATTACCTCCTTACAACCTGTAGTTGTTATAAAAATATCGCCAATTTGAGAAGATTTATCCATCCTGGCAACATCGAACCCGTCGAGTTTTGCCTTCAGCGCGGCTATTGGGTCTACCTCAGTCACAATAACGTTGCTTCCCATTCCAGCAGCTCGCCTAGCGATGCCTTTGCCTACATGTCCGTATCCAGCAACTACAACGTTTTTTCCTGCAAGGAGAATATTTGTTGCCCTGATAATTCCATCTAACGCTGATTGACCTGTGCCATAAATGTTATCGAAGTCGTGCTTAGTTTCCGCGTCATTAACTGCCACAATAGGGTATTTCAAGTTACCCGAGGCTTGTAAGGCGCGTAGTCTTACTACCCCCGTAGTCGTTTCCTCGGTTCCCCCGTAAATCGTAAATTTTCCGTTCATTTTTTTGTGCATTTCCACAGTCAGATCAGCCCCATCGTCTATCGTGATATTAGGATGAGTGTCAATAACGGAATGAATGTCATCATAGTACTCTGTTTTCGAAATACCTCTCTTTGCAAAAACTGAAATGTCTTCATCGGTTGCCAATGAAGCAGCCACATCGTCCTGAGTACTGAGCGGATTACATCCACACCAAGCGATGTCGGCACCAATTGCGCGCAGAACT
>JAICVW010000632.1 GCA_025935105.1 Nitrososphaeraceae archaeon | reverse complement strand
TTCTAATGTAAAGGTTAAATCCGACAAGTATTGCAACCATCATAGTGAGACCCAGTAGATACCCGAGCAAATATGTGGCTAGCATACTTAGCCCAGCACTGCCCCCAACGAACAATAGCTGCAGCATTTGTGGTCGTTTCAATTTTCCAAATCACCACCTCTATTTGTTCCTTTCTTGACTTTTACGAGAACTAAAATAAGGTTAAAACAATATTTTACCTCATGTCATCTATGTTCTTAAGAAAGTTCAGATCTTGAACCCGTCTACAGATATTCTAGGAAATTTCAGAAATACTTCAGCTCCATCATATTTCTCAACAAAGGATTTTGGTATGTAGTATTCATCTCTTCCACCAATAGATGTAACAACCAGAGAACCGCCTGTTACAGCCACCACAGTACCTATAGGTTCATTATCTTCTGTTCTTACATTTCTGTGGACAATGTTATCCCAATTTAGTACTGTTGGTTCTTTATCTGTTGACCCCACGGTTATTTTTCTTTCTATAACTGGCACTCGACTTTCGATGTCTGATGGAATTATATGTGTTTCTTCTCCAGTTGCAGGACCAGGACTAGTGCCCAGAGATATTGCTCCAGTTCTATATTTAGAATACTCTTCTATTGTGGGTGGAATTTCTCTCATGAATGTCTTTTTAGCTTCTTCTATAGATATTCTAATCAATAAGTTATGTCCATCAAACCCGTCTACTAGATATTTTGGAATATAGAACGTTCTTTTGCGTGCAAGTCCTTTCATTGTAACGATGTAATTTGGACCAATACTCTGCACCTCCCCTAGATCATCATCGTTTATGCCTCTTGCTTCCTTTTTTATTATAGCTTCCCAATTAATACTTTTAGAATAATTAATCTTTTGTTCCATACTATAATATCGTGAATATAATATAAAAAGAGCCCTGCAAACAATCGCAAACATTCGAAAGTGTATGTATCATAATTAATTTAAGAAACATTAGCAAGCATAGCAACACAAGCATAGCAACAATTATTCACGTATGTGAACTACAACAAATAACAACAAAGATCATAATTCGTACGTAGCTTCCTGCAATCATCTCAAACTTATATTGCTATATAAAAGACTCATTTTTTAAGCAAGCTGACCGTTTATATTGTTGCTAAGTTAAGTATCATAATTTACGCCAACTACTTATATATCTGAGGGTGGGGCATAAATCTATCGCATAATTTTCATGCTTTTATTGAACTAACTTCCTAGCATGTGTTTGATTGCTCTTGGATGTTGTTTGTGTGTCTTACAATTGTAATAAACAATAATTTGATAGAGTAGGACTGATAGCAGCACCATCCCTGATGCTTTAAGATATCCTTTTACTGGTAAAGGATCTATTTTGAAGACATCTTTGATATGTTCTATTAATGGCTCTACAGATATACTTCTCCAAGAATGAATTGCCTGTCCTAACTCTGAATCATAGAAATTTATCAACTGCAATCAGTCTGTCACTTGATGTATGGTTGTATATTTCTGATATAGGGCACACAAGTTCAAATCCTCTTTCTATGCTCAAATCATACAACTTATGGTCATCGTATCCCAAATCAGCTGCTGACATGTAACGTGTTCCATGTGGAAGTGAATAGGATGTTACCGCAGGATAATTCTGATTATCATATATGTTAGCACGAGTAAATTCTGCAGATAACGGTACTATTAATGAACCTGTACTTGAAATCAGGTGTAGTTTGTAGCCAAATATCCAACCTCTGGTATGACTAAATCCCCACTTCGCATCAATATCTATACCTGAACGAGGTACTATTCCTTTCAATATAGATGATTTGTGCCATACGTGTCCTTTGGCTTTTAGTAAGGTGTTATCTATTGCAACACTATGTGGGTCAACTAGCTTTTCCATTACAAACAGATTTGCCATAGCGGCTATCCGTTCTTTAATATCATTAAATACCATTGAAAGCCTTCGATCAAATGTCCTTCTATCGGGAAGAGTGTTTAATCCACTGTCCCGGACCCCTCTAAATTGAGAACACCCTGCCATGGAGACTTTTTTACTCCAGACGGTAGAGGAGGTCTTGTAGATGCAGGGTAATAGCAGTAGCAGTAGGTGGACTGCAGATGACAGGATAAGAATAGTGTTGGAATCGTTGACCACAAACATTACCTTAGCTGAACTATGCAGAAAGTACAACCTAAAGCCAAACGTGTTCTATAGCTGGAAACAGAAATTTATAGAAGGTGGCAAACTGGCGTTGATTGGTCCAGGTGAGAATATCAACAAGCAACTACAAGCAGAAAATGAACGCCTGAAAAAGCTAATTGGCGAACTAACAATAGCTAATGACGCTTTTAAAAAAACATTAGAAACAGGAAGGAGGATAAG
>JAICVW010000722.1 GCA_025935105.1 Nitrososphaeraceae archaeon | reverse complement strand
CTATCAAATTTTCCACATATCCGCGATCTCGTAACAGATTTTTCACAATTTTTTGATCATCACGAGAGTATGCAACCATACATACATAATAAATATGCTGATATAAAACTAGACAAAGCTGAAATAGCACAGAAGGAAGATGAGACGAAAAATAAGAAAATAAGAGAATTCAAGCAAACACCTGAAGATGTCGATAAATATTTACAATTTTCATATTGCATAAAGTGTGGATTATGTTACTCTGCATGTCCAACCGCTGGAGCAGACCTAAAATTCCCGGGTCCTCAGGCTCTTGCACAAATGTATAGATACGTTGCTGACAATAGAGATACTGCAGTCAAAGAGAGGTTAAACATTGTGGATAATCGGCACGGGATATGGAGATGCCATTTTCCTGCGTCCTGCAGTGTCGTATGCCCAAAAGGCGTTGATCCAGCGCTAGGAATTCAATTGTTAAAATCATATCTTCTGGGAAACTCGAAGAATGAAAAGAAAATAGCTGAATTGAAAAAGATGGATTAGGAAGTTTAGCATGGTTTTCAGTTCTGAAATGTAGTCGAACCTATTAACCACAAGGGATACAATCCCAGTCCACGATTCAACCTAAAGAGAAGACTAACTACTTGGAAGAGCAAAGCGATGTATCATTGGATCAAAAGTTTTAATCTAATCAAAGACATATTACATTTGGTAACAACATGACTATGAATTGTCCTCTGTGTGGTGCGTTAATGGTTTGGCTCAACGGATCAATCAGTCATGATCCGCCCCTCAATTACTACCAATGTAGGTATGACAACATATATGTTACACATTATCAGGATGGAACTTATGAAATTCAATATCCAAAGAAAAATAATAAAAAATTCCAAATCAAGTATAAATAATTAATATAGAACAGAACAACATCAATATTTCTGTCACGCTCTAGCATGTTTGGAAAGATGATCTAAAATTAAGAAGACTTGACATGTTCGTAATTCTCTATAATCTCTAACGCTCTACACAATAAGTGTGGGAAATGGGCTACAATGAAGGGGCCTAGAAAGTGGCCAGTCTAGTCTTGTAGAACTATAGACTAGACTCTAGTATGATATGATAAAATCCTCGAATTTATTTTATCTATTCTTTGTTTCCTGTTAAGGGCCCTTTTTCTAACTTCTTTTTTATCTATTTATTTCCTTATCTCTACTTCGCTTTCCCTCATCTGCATCTAAGTCAGTATTAAGCTCCTTTGTATATTTCTTTGATTCTTGTTTACTTTCGGATTCTTTTCTTTTGAGATCTGTGCCTGCAACGCCTTCTTCATATTTTCTCTCTTCTTCATATTTATTTTCTTGTTCATTTGTTGGCATACATATTAATAGGTATACGATTATATAAGTATGTTCTTGTGTTCTTATATTGCTATTGCAATTAATTGCAATCATTTATCCTGATTTCATAAAAAGTGATTAAACTTATTTTTGGATTATACTTTTCATATGCCATTTAATTAATGGTAAGGATGCATATTGTCGTTGTTATCATTCGTCTGTATGGAATCAATTATTCGTTTAAGGTCGTATCTACAGATGAGACCGTAAGCTTCATGACTTCTCTATTGAGTTTGCTGTATTGTGTTGCAATCTAGATAAGCTGATTAGTAATTGAAGTAATTACCGTTAACAACAAAGG
>JAICVW010000267.1 GCA_025935105.1 Nitrososphaeraceae archaeon | reverse complement strand
ATGTAATGAGGAAATAAAAACATATCTAAGTAATTCACGGAGGAAACAATACATTTAAGTCATAATATCATAATACATAATACGATTGACTTGGTATTTAGAACTTCTTGACGTAAAAGTCTTGAATTTTTCAAGAATGCTGTTAGGGTTATATTGAGTTTCTCATTTGATTCGTTTGAAAGATTCATCGATATTACATCGTGATCGTAAGCGATTTCGCTATTAACGGAAATCCACTTTGCCCAATTCCTTTGAAAGATTAAAGTCTCTATCTCTAAATGGCCAATTATAATTTAAAGCGATTTATCTTCGTTGCCTCGTAAATATGTCTCAATCTTTCGAGAAATTTGCTCCTGGGCAACTTTGATATACCGTGGATCTATCTCTGTCCCAAAGTAATTTACTTTTAGGCCGATACAAGCTAATGCAGTATTGCCTATTCCCATAAACGGGTCATAGACAAACATATTTGGTTTAATTCCGTGCAACTCTATACAACGCTGTGGAAGTTTTGCTGGAAATACTGCAGGATGAGGGCGACTTTCCTGAATTGTGGGATATGATATAACCCATACATTGCCTCTGTCTCTTTTATCTCTTATTGCAGATTTCCAACGGCCTATGTTGCTTTTGTCCTGATATGTAACACCTGTTCTTAGTTTGTCAACTTTTACACTCCCAGTCTTTGTAAAATGAAATACATATTCGTGAAGATCGCTCAAATAGCGTTCGCTGATTATTGGTTTAAAATGTCCTATCGATAAATTTTCATTACTTCGAAATTCATTATTCCTTCCAATATCCTCTGGATCAATTGAAACAGATTTTATCCAATGAATTGTATTTTGTAATACATAACCTACTTTTACAAATTTCTCGACAACTAAAAATGGAATAAGAGGTTCAGCTGGCCTGCAGCCTATGTTTAGAAAAAAAGAGCCGTCATTCTTCAGGATTAATTGACTTGCTTTCGCAACGTCCTGTAACCACTCCAAATACTTATCTATCTCTTTATTGTCTTTATACTCTCCATATTCCTTGTTTATATTGTATGGAGGAGATGTAACGATTGCATCTACAAGAATATTTTCACCTTTCATTTTATGCATAAATGCGATGCAGTCTTCTTGGTAGATTTGATTTGGTGTTATCAGATTATTCAATCAATAGACCACGCTTTTTATAATCTTGTCGCACTCTGCATTCTCGGTAACTGTATTCTAGCAGTCCTCTATCCCTTACGATTCCACATTTGCCAACAAGCATTTTGTATGTATCCTCTATACGTTTTCAAAAGGCAGTTAGGAAGACTGATCTTAGGATCAGAGCCTCGCAACTTGTTCTTATGGCCACTTATATTGAAAGTGTCTTTTGATGCGAATTTGTTACAGGGTTGTTCTAAATCGGCTTTATCCTCCAAATTAAACTTGACAATTTATCGAGAATAACCCACGATAGCAGTCATTCATCTAAATCCCTTTGTATCTCAAATTGGGTAACCTTTGTACACAACAACCCTACCCATTTCCATTTGGATTGTGGTAGCAGCGGATTATAGTGGGGCATAACTATCCCCATGATTCCTTCCCATATCCGCATTTTGCAGACCATGGAAATGGGGCCGGGCACAGACATGGCCATTAGGTGCCAGAATTGGTTTTTCTATCTGTTATGTTTGACGTATGTTGCGCTACATCGGTATTCTCTGCTCACGGTACCTTTACCTTCCATACATGTAGGAACACTGGCCAATATTGCTGCATTGCAACGAGTATAGGAATCTAAACTGTTTGATCGGGCAAGCTTATCACTGCTCGCCTCTTCCCCAACCACAGTTATGGCCATTTGCAATTTGGGGCCACGAGCCCAGAGCCAGCAGAACCGGTACGATATGTGATGACGTTTTAGGGGCTATCAGAACATTATGACCACCTTCAGGGGCCATGGATTTACCGGCTCCTTGTCCGCGTGTTATCTGAGGATACTCATAAATCTAATGATCTTTTGCTTGTTTGAACATTTTTAGTATTTTTTCATTAGCCTCCTCAACGATGTCAGCCAGACCCAGCTACCATGAATAATCGGAAAAAAAATCTCCCAATTGCTTTCTTCCAAGCGTTGCCAGTTCAGAATTCCCTGCCATTTTTACAAATCCTATGCCATGAAGCACCATGCAAATCATGATTTTGGAACATAAGTCAAACTTACATACACTTGCGTACCTTTCGCGCTGCTATCTCAAGATACACTTGTTTCGATACAGGCCCTTCCGAGTCCAAAACCCTTCAACCAGTCATTTTTTTCAATCTAAAACGACATCTCTGAGCATATTTGAAGACGAATAACAAGCCGGCATCAATATAGCGAGTGTGAGATGGCGGATTGATTTCAGAAATTCAAAGGCGTCTTTTGCTTTAATGGGCGTGATCCAAACCCGTATTACCGGCGTGGGAAAATGCTTTTATACGTTCTCTTATATACCACTGAACTTGACAGGAATATTTTTTTCCGAAAAGAGTAGAAAGGTCGCACCAATTTTTTTGATGTCATTGGTTTTGGTCGCTACGACTGCTGGTACGTCGATTTTCTTGGCTCAAAGGGTAAGCGCAGCAGTATCCTTGACCATTGGAGGTCCTACATCGGATCAAGTAAATAATGGTGTAATAAGTGCCCTTTTTGCACCCGCGTTTAAAAGTCAATATAATCTTATGAGCAATGGGACTTCCATTCCTATCAAGTACACTATTCTGCAGGGTTCATTAGTCGGAATGCTGAGTGATCCTACTAGACATAGTGTAGATTTGGCCGTTAATCCAGGACCAAACGGAGGTGCAGTGGCCGTCAATCTGCCTAGACATGTCATAGACTCCAAAACATCTACAGGCCAGGATCAATCGTTCGCAGTCGTGATGGATGGTAATCGCATCAGTGGTGAGCCACAGGGTATCTGCGTTGGGACTTGCCCCAACATCTTTAATTCGTTCAAAGAAATCCATAGCACAAACACTGACAGAACAATGCTTGTAATCTTTGGTCCAGAGAGCAGATTCATAGAGATCCACGGTAACGTTGGAATCTAATGGTATCAAGAATTACCACTGACGGCGTTGGGGAACGTCACCTAAATCCCAACGTATTACCACTAAGCAACCTATTGAAATCATAGATATCAACCCTGCAACCAGATTGGGAGTCGCTGCCACTGGCAGTGAGGTAAAATTACAGTAAGAAATCTTTATCCGAGTCAGCAAAAAGTCAGGTTATGACTTGATTGTAAGACAAATATCTATATGCAATATCCAGTGTGGTACACACAGGAAAAGTATCGATATAACCAGTGGAGGTCAACAAGAGGAGGGGGTATCGGAAAACGATACGCTTAGATCTTTGTCCTTTGACAAAAGGGAATAGTTTAAGCGCGGGTGTTAGAACCTGAGATATTATGGCCATGGTGCGAAACTATATTTGCTGCCATAGCTCCATTATTTTGCCATTTGAAATACGAAATAGGTCAAAGCCTGTTGCAATATGTGGATTGCCAGTAGCGGGATTACCAAATAATGGTCCTGTATTTGTTCCACTATTTGTCCATCTTATCAGCACCTTTGGTGTTCGCTTTGATATCGAATCTGTATGAATATGAGGTACAACATGCGTTGGCCGCTTTATCTTCCACCACCAGCACCGATCCAAACTCAAGTCCCATTCCTTCCGGCATGGCAATTAATTTAGTGTTAGGTCTACGCGATCTCTGGGTAGATCATATTGTGTATACTAGGAATTACATAATAAGTTTCGTTGCAGGCCTACCTGAGACTAATGTTGTTGCCGCTAGACTTCTTAAAAGACCGACACAAGAACAAGAAGATTTAGGAAATGCGATCAAACCTTTCTATGGAGAACAAGCAGGTACAAAGTTGACAGGTTTGTTAAAAGCACACATTTTGGGAGCAGTTGCTCTCTTGAAAGCAGCCAAAGCAGGAAATACAACAGGGGCTGCCGCAGCTGAAAAGAAGTGGTATGAAAATGCTGACCAGATTGCTACCTTTCTTAGCGCCAATCCCAATTGGCCTTTGCAAGATTTGAAGACCATGTTGTATAATCACCTAGCCCTCACAAAATCAGAAGCGGTTGCTAGACTTACAGGGAATTATACAGCTGACATTGCTGCATTTGACAAAATTCATAGACAGGCTGTGATGATGTCTGATGAGTTGGCTGATGGGATTATAAAACAATTTCCTGCTAAATTCTTCATGGTGAATAGTACGACACCAACTTCTCATAGTGCAACTATCAGCCCAAACGTGAAGGCAGGATAGAAGATCAATGAACTCTTTTTTTTACTTCATGAGTGCAGGGAGTAAAATGACTGGTGGTGGGATGAAAGGTAACAGTTGCTACAAAGGAAAAGGCCAGTAGGCCAAATAAAAAGAATGCTTGTAACTGACTATTTTGGGTTAAATCGCTATATTAAGATATAGTAACATATCAAAAACGGAAATGCGGTTTCACGTACCATGCAAAATACCTGAATGGATAAAAACAATAGAGGATCGCTTGAGAAAAATTGCGTATTTGCAATATTGAGGAGAGTTTTCGAAATCGATACGTTGAAGCAGCCATAAAGCTAAGGAGCATACATATTAAGTTTTGAACCAATTGATTAGGTCATTCCAAAATACGGTTTGTAGAATATTGCTTCTTAATTGAACTACATATCTGTGGTACTGTATTATATAAGTTGCACAGATGACTCTGGGACCACGTTCTAATTAGTAAATTTAGATTTTATTACTATAAAGACAATCAGCAAATGCCGCAAGACTTTTTGTAAACAATGTGCGGAGCATTGTAGATGTCAAGACTAATTGTGCTGCTTCCACACATGGTTGACATTTTAGCTTCCTAACATAGTTGACACTCCAGTCTTGGAGTGTAATAACAAGTGGATTTAATAGAAAATAGGTACAGAATGATAATCGAGCCTGAACGTTCAGGTAAGACT
>JAICVW010000121.1 GCA_025935105.1 Nitrososphaeraceae archaeon | reverse complement strand
TGTTGAACTGGAGGATTCAGTATGTGTAGAAGCGTTGTGGGTTATTACCCCATGCGAAGGCCCAGTGGTATTGTCATTTGGAGGTGCGTTTGTAGTTGGTAGGTGGCCCAGAATTGAACCTGGAGGAATCTTTATGCCCCCGTGTGATGGTGCGGTGCTTGTAAGGTTTGGATCAAAAGGAATGAGGTGGAAAAATGTTTCTGATATTACTATATCTGATCTAACAACGAGATTAATATCCTCTAATGCCTTCACGGCCTTCAACCTTCACCTAGATGTGTTTTTAATTAGGTGTGATTAACTTTATGCCTTCACATTACCATAGATGTATTCTAAACTTTTTTATCTCTTCATTAGAACAATATAGTATCGAAAGAATTCGACGCTTTGGTCTCAACTGCAATTAATTATCTGAAATCTTTTAAGGAAGGATTATGTGATGATTGACAACCATGTCAGAATCAAAATCAAATTAAGGAACTCAAGAGAGTTTATGCAGGACTGGAAACATTATACCACGCTTATTTTTCAAAATCAGACCCATCTTTGATTCATGATTTGCTGAGAAGATTACAAAATAATCCTGGCGCTACTGCTCCAATCTATATGGTTGAGGTCTTTACAAAGAGAGGAGTTGATTCCGAAGCAGCAAAGAAATACATCTTTGAGAAAACAGGAACGGTCCCTGCAATCTATGAAGATGGAACGCTAT
Organism: Nitrososphaeraceae archaeon; assembly: GCA_025935105.1. Lineage (GTDB taxonomy): Archaea > Thermoproteota > Nitrososphaeria > Nitrososphaerales > Nitrososphaeraceae > Nitrosopolaris. Next base: position 6,475 of record JAICVW010000121.1, on the reverse strand, counting down.
TTGTTACAAACCACAAACTAACCTTGCAGATACTGAAAGAAATATCTGATTCTGATGATGTCCTAGAGGTTGCAGGCGATTATACTGGGAACATAACAGCTAGAGGACCATCTCATGAGCATTCTGATGATTGTCCTCTACGGAATCTTGATTATGCTTACTAACAAAGATTTGTTATGATGGTCCAAAAACTTGATTTGTTTATCAATGTAGTACCAGGGCTTTCTCAATTCAATAGAACAATACTTTCTTTTACTGTGTTTTACTATGATTGAGTCAGATTAAGAATCTTTTTTATCAAGTCATCATGACTTATATTAACTTCAGCTGTTACCACCAGTAGATAATTATCATCTAAAGGCATTGAGATTCGCTTAATCTTTTCAAACTCTGTTACTGTGTACTTTGCTCGTCCAACCTTTGATGTAAACGGACCACGTACCGACCATATAGCCCATGTCTGTATATTTGCTTCTCTTGTTTCCTCTTTCGTGAGCAAATCTTTTATACCATCTCGCTGCCCACCATATACGTTTTCACCGCTGTCATCGCAGATACCGACATACCTGATTCCTGGATCAAGATCAATTACTGTCTGGTATAAATTTGAATAGTCCACAGTGGTATCATGAAAAGCTTTCTAATAAGTATAGTACTGAGGTTTCAGGGATATAAGATAAATAGATATCTGCTAATATACAGACTGACTACAACAAGCCTTGGCTAGCGTCATTATGATCAGTTGTAGTCGCGTCTATGTTTTGAGATACGTATGCTAGGCTGTAGGCCATATATGGACTTCTCCCAAAACACATGGCCTGTCTAGATTTGACACACCTTGCGAGTATAATATAGGTAACAAACAGACCACAACAGGTCGTAACCAAGTTAGACAAAAATGGCACCAGTTGCAATCTGTCTGCCCTTTGGTCGATGAAATGCTGCTATAACGTATACTACATAGTAGTTAATAGTTAGACAAATAGATAGACTACAACCAGTCATCAGCTAGATTGCCAGATAGATATCAGAAACCAATTGTAGTCTGCAGTGATATGCGTTGTTGCTTAAATATAATATACATGCGGCAGATAATAAACAACTTGGTCCTTGTGGGGATAGATCATACGACAAACACTATGACCTATCGTTCTGTGTTATTACTAAACAATTTGTCAGATGCTGACAATATATCTACCGCACATTATAATGACCATCAAAGTTAACGTTTGTGGGCTATCGAAAAAGGTGAAAGCTGTGAAAGCATAAGTCACTATTAGATCAAATGTAGTCTTATCAAAAAGGTATTACGCACTGAATTCCCTGAAATTCACGTTCAGTATTGCTATTACTGAGTTCATATTCTAAATACAACATAGGTTATGTTGGGGCTGGCACCTTCTGAAGCCATCAGCGCCTTCACCGGTCGTGAATATCCCTTCCTTAATCCCAACATAAGTCCTGGCATGAATCCAAACGCAGCTGCTACAGGTAGGCCTGCTGCTTCTACTATAGAGGAATGGACTGCAAATTCTGATGCTGTGTTATTAAGCGCATGTCCCACTTAGGCTGCCACATTTGATAGTGTACCCTTAGCTGCATTCTCCATTTCTATCCATTTTACATCTATCCATCCTTTGTATGAAATGTATGAAAGACCAACTACAAACGACCCAATAACTATTGCTGCTATTTTCATTACTTTCTTAAAGGCGTATCCGGCTACTGTACCAAATAGGAATCCACCACCTGCCGAGAAGACAAGGTTTTCTATAGACAAGGTTTTCTATTGGCAAGTACTAAGTAGCCTCCACTTCAAATACGCATGCTTCTGACAAGCCAACGTAACCTCGCTTTTTATTTATTTGAAGACTTTCAGTGCTTAGCTTTAGCTTTTGTGGTCATGACAAGGGGTTACTTCCTTCACAAGTAACGAAGTGGCTTAGTTATAGTTAGTGGTATGTCAAGTGTCTATTTGTCTGTCTGACTTGGGTTCGTTCCATTCAAAGCCATCTATTTTACATCTGTACGTAATCTGGTCTGCCATTGTTTGGATAGATCGTCATCATTAGATTCGCATCTTGGACATGTGGCCATTTATTCGTTAAATATAACTACAGCAGGTAATTTTGTCTAGTTAGTACTAGCTGTTATGGTAAGTCCTACCATATCTATCTCATTTTAGATGCTTGACTAAGTAGTGGAGCTTAACACTATATTGAAAGTTCCGAGGTAGCCCTGCCCCTGTTTACTTACATTAAGGAGCATGTGTTGCCCACTATTATCTTTTAACAGGCCATCTGTTGATGGTCCTGTGTAGATTCCATCTTGTTCGTTTGTAGTCGTGGGAGGCCCGTGTTTACTATATGGGAGCTGGGTATGTACCTGTTTGTTGAGAGCATTATCAAAGTAAAACTGTGAGGTCCACTCCATAGTTTTATTTGGTCCTTCAAACGTGCGGACCTTGACGTGAATATGAATTGTTCTACCCTGATACCAACCTGGATAAACTGTTGTGAAGTGAACAGATCCATCATTGCCTGTTGTTTGATAACCACGAAGGAACTGTTGTCGTGTAGTACCAAAGTCCTTTACTGCGGAATATATTCCTTGGAAATTCGCATGCCAGATGTCGACTTTAGCCCCCTTGATAGGAGTACATATTCCATTATCGACACTATAAACATGTATTACTAGGTGCAATGGAATGCCTTGTTGCACCATACCTGTTGATGGATCTGATCTACTGTCAGAACGATTAGGCATACCATCAACAAAGTATGGACCTTCAGTCTGTTGAGGAGTTCCATTTAGTTTCAGTTTCGATGGCATAATTATACATGTCTTATTTGTTGAGGCACTTTTTTGAGTCGCAGACATTTCTGGTGATGATGGTCCAGATTGAGGGGGCGGAGGAGATGAAGGTGAAGGTAGAGATCCCATCTTTGATGCTTGACTTGCATTTGTTGGTTGCGCAAAAATCTTTGGTACATCAATAAATGGGATTTGTGTCAATATGCCTATAGATAGGACTATTATTATGAATACTAATGGCAGAAGTTTGGACATTTTAGAAGTCTGAATTCCAAACACACGTTCCCAAATCGAGTTCAAATGTTGACTATCGATCAAGCTGTTGTAATAATTTTATTTATGAGTTTCAGATAACTGGAAATTTCAGCTGAACACTCTCCGTTATTGATCTATCAGCCCTGTGGTCTAACAGGGTATAAAGGCCAGGATTTTAGATAAAAATTGAAGAATACGAAAGCAGTTCCAAGCTAATTGAGGATATAGCCTGGAAGATTTTGATGCCTTAGTAAATGATGCAAGAATATCCAGAATCTCATTCACCAGATCACTAGTTAAGCTGACAAGGGTGGAGATTATCGAGGAACTCTTCATGATTGGCTGATTTTTAAGAAGTTTGCAAGCGCTTGTCTCAAACTGAAAAGCAAGAAGTTGAAGGCTGCTGAATCAATGTCTGTATATTCAGGTTCATATCAAATTGCATATTAATTTTGTTTGAGCACCAGCTCTCCTGCTGGCTTGATAGTTTTTGCTTAGATCCGTTCATAGGCGTTTATATCAACGACGAAATAAAAGAAGTTACTCTCCTTGTGGTAGGCTGTTTTATTCCTCTTCCTTTAGCCGTTTGCGACGAGCAAGTTCTGCCTCGCTGGGAGTCTCAAGCCCAAACGATCCGGTCTTAACTTCGCCTGCACGTTCATAAGACGCGATGATGACTCCACTCGGTGAAATCTCGCTTTCAAGAAGTTTGAATCCAGCTGGAATCGTACCTTCTGCAAACAATCGTTTCCCAACGCCGAGAGTGATTGGGAACACCTTTAGCCAGAGTTCGTCAACCAAGTCTTGTTTCAAAAGCATCTGGATAAGGTTGCCGCTGCCATGAACCTGTATTTCTGGTCCGTCCTGTTCCTTTATTTTTTCAATTTCATTCCAGGCGTCGCCTTTGATTAGTTCAGAATTGTTCCAGTCAAGCCTTGTAAGCGTCTTTGAAGCTACATATTTCTTGGCGTTATTAATTCTGGCTGCAAGTGGATTTTCGCTAGTATTCGCGTACGGCCAATAAGCCGCAAATATCTCATATGTTTTTCTGCCAAGCAACAAATCAAAGGGTTTACTCATCTGCTTGACCATCACTTTGGGAAGAACGTCATCAGAGTATCCAAAAACCCAGCCTCCGTGCTTGAACCCTCCAGTAGGATCTTCTTCAGGATCGCCTGGAGCCTGCATCACGCCGTCAAGCGAGATGAAAGATAGGACAATTAGCTTTCTCATTTATTTCCCCTTCTCCAAAACTCCGTAATACAATCATGTCATATCAAAGGGTAGATGTCTACATTAATAGATTATTCCTGTTGCAGGCTTCAACTCCATTTACATTTTTGGACAATCATATTTACTACTACCATCACCTCAACAGCAAAAACAATAGCTATAGTATCATTCCAAGGTTCATTTATTGAAGATTATGTGAAACATGCTGAGAGAAGATGCGAACAAGCCCTTGGATAAAATAGCGTCAAAATTAGGTAAGTCATGCAAGGGAAGAAATTGGATTTACAGAATACCAGATGTTTAATGAACCAACAAAACGAATGCAGACAATAGTACGAAGAGAAGAGAAAGAGGGATTATATGATTTTATGAATTCAAGTCTTGATCCAGGGCTAGACTATGAAATATGATGACTAATAGACTAGAAGAATTAAGGAATGAAAGATAAGAGCTATTAAGCACACAATCCTTATTCTAATCCTATATCACCAGAGATGAAGGCACGATATTGGTACTGAAACAATAAAATCCTAAAATCAACAGTACTATACTGCAAACAAAAAGGATTATCAAAGGCTTGGACTGGATACAAAATAGCAAAGAGAAAAGGAGAACCTGAAAACTGAAATACTATACATCTGGAATTCAAAGACTGCAAAGAGAACTAGTAGATGCGGGAATTGCAAGTCCACAATCTCAAAATTTCCGAATATAGATATTGATGAAAAAATAACCGCTTAGTACAGATGACATTCTAGTGAAGGCAGTGAAAGCAGTGAAGGCTATGGAGAGTATTACCTTATACTACAGATCACTAAACCTTACCTGCCAAAGCGTAAATTGAACGGAGACTTATTCCACTGATGAGGACTATATTGGACTTAATTACTACCCCATCTTAATAGCGCTTTCACATCCTTCACTGCCTTCACCCGTTTAGATTATCCTTTTCTTAATCCAAGCATTTCATTTCCTTGTCAGAAAGAGTTGTGTGCAAATATAGCAAGACATAAATTTTTACTTATCGAGTTATTTCATGTTTGCATTCTGAATATGTGATTAAAGGTCCCAAGCCTTGGGAGGCCAAGGTATTCTTAGGAAAAGAAGGTGGCAAGGAGATTGCTGAAATAAAGAAAGGGGAGGATCAGAAGAGCTTCAAACTGTTAGCGAAGGATGGCAGTGAGTGGTTATTTACCAAGAGTGTGCATGGTAAGTTTCGACCCTTTTCTCTAACTGTACTATCAAAAAAGCAAAACAGAGGTGGCAATAAAGATGTAGACATAGAAGTATTAACCATAATAGAGCACATCTTTAAACACAGAGACAAATTTTATATGCTCACAAACCATCCTGAAGGAAAACACTGGAATGAATACCTTAGTGGACCCAGATACATTAGCAGGCTTGATAACTTTCCGTACTCTGATATGCAAGAATTAGATTATCATATAAAACATAAACTCAGGAGATTTCGAGGCGTATCTGTAGGTGAAGCATCAGGCTTAGGAACACATGAAGGTCATCATGTCCGAATCGATGATAATGAGTTAGAAGATATATCATTACTGATAGCCACCAGTTCATATCTATTATATTCGACAGCTTAACGAAGGTTTGTTATTATTATCTTCATGTAAAGATTTGCAGGTATATGCAATATCGCAATTTTTAAAATTCCGTTGTCATTATAACCTGATAGAGACAAGTCTACAACAAAAAGGGTAATATAAGTATGCAATCATAGATCAAAATAATTCTAATGAATATTGAACCCAGCCGAGTCGGAGGTTTTCCTTTCCGAAGGTCAAATCCAGATGAAAGAAAAAAGATTTCTCTGAAATACAGCAGCCATATACTGAAGAGGAAGTAATGAAAGAAGCTGATCGATGTCTTCTGTGTGGAACTCCTGTGTGCATTGATGCTTGTCCTGTTCTATTGGATGTTAGAGGGATGAATGAGGCTGTTGCAAGAGGTGATTTTAGGAAAGCTTACGATCGTATAAGGGAGACTAATCCACTTCTATAATTCGTCGTGAACAGACAGAATAGAGCCGCGCGCTGAAACATTTCTTCCAAATAATTTCTGTCTTGTTTCTTGTAACATCTGCATCTGAATATCATTGGCCTGGTCTGAAAGTGACACATCTGAACCTAACGATAAATCTCCAATTTTC
>JAICVW010000367.1 GCA_025935105.1 Nitrososphaeraceae archaeon | reverse complement strand
TCTGAGTGAGTATAGACAAAGTGCTGATTATACCAGATATCTTCTGGCGTAACATCACCAGGTAAATTGGGAACGGTTGGCACAGCCCAGTACATTGAGTTATTAAGAGCTATAACGTCTGCATCAGCAAAGTTGACATCGTTCTTTTGTCCTAACTGGGGCTTGAGCCTGATTTGAGCTGCTTGTTGGTCCCACAATCTAATGTTCTTGAGTGTATTGTTGTTGGCCTTTACAAGAGCTGTAATCCCAGGTGGAAGATGAGTCATGGAGAAATTAGAAGATTGTTGTTTTAGCAGCTGTTGTTGCAGTAGTGAAGAAGGCAAAATGGAACCAAGAGTCGGCGGTGGAGGAGGAGTATAGTTTATTACCTTTATGTTATCAATACCAGCAATATAGCGATTGACAGCTATATCCTGTGCTACACCTGGTCCGCTCCACTCTAACTGTTTTGCGTCTGCTACAGAATTATTTATAGCCATAATTGAGCCTGTTACTATGGTTATTACTAGAATAGTCAATAGCCTAGTATAGATTTGCTTTCTTTGTGGAATAATAATCACGCGCGAGCGCCGACCATCAATATAGCTATATGCAATGAAAAAACCGCCCATCACCCAAGTTCCAAGTATAGCATATTTAGTATTGTAATTGATATTGAAATTAAAGAACATGGTAAAGCCTGTCCACAATAAAGTTGCGCCGAGGATCATTTCCATGGTTGATATATAGGATAATAGCTTGGGTCTGCTTTGCGAAGAATCAGCCATGTATCTTGAGCCTATACTTATACCTCCGGCTACTCCAATGTATAGGAATATACGTATTCCAATAGATGACAGGAGAGGTGGGATGAGGAGTGTCAGAGCTGGGATGAGTGGTACCACATGCTCCTGTGCAAAACTTCCATTTGACGGAATATCGGAAAATGGAATAAGGAAGATGCCTGGAAGTGCCCCAATGCCTATGTCATGTCCTTGCAATAAATAGACGGAGCTAATTCCAAATACTAGCTGGGTGAATAATGGTGCAAATAAAACCACCTTTGTAATCTGCCAAATTACAAAGCTTCTATTGCTCATTTTAAAGTCCGGATAACGTAGTGGAAGATTTGCAAGTCTGGATGGGAGAGTGGAATACGGAGCTGAAGAAGAGGAGCTAAAAGAGGAAGAGGACGACGCGGAGAGAGAAGAAGAAGAGGAATCAGGTTCTCCGCGCTTGAGCAACTTGGCAAGCAAGTTGATGCCAAACCACGTCATAGAGTTACGGTGTCGAAAATCCACACGTACTACGGCAATACTACATAATATTAGGCCAGAGACTATAGAGTAAAGCAAAGTTTTGGTGAAAACGTCGCTGAACTCTACAAAATTCATAACTATGTGCACAGATTGGGTGATGGCTGTCCAAAAAATAACCAAACCTATCAAGACAAATACAGAGATACGGATGATTCTCCATATCCTAAATCCCGGCTTGCCGCTATCCTGATTAAAGGGGTTCCACAAAACAGCCTGCTCCCTCTAGTAAGTTAATCTCTCTTTAAAGTATATGTATTTACGTAAGGCTTCGATAGAACCTACCGCGCTCTAGGATATGATGTCGTCCAAGGCTTCGCGGCATTATTGTTTAGAGGAGAAGGAGGTTGCCGTCTCATATCTTGTGGAGCTGATTTGTTTATAAAAGCCAATCTTGATAGAGCATGTTGGGGGTAAAAGAATAAGCGGAAGCAACACTATATAAAAAGAACATGTGCTGGCATCTCGTCATAAAATCGTAAATCAATAAGATTTTAGAAGCTAAAATCTTGCTGTTTAGGGTAGCGTTAAACCAATCGTATCTTCAACTTAGCTTGAGAATGGAATGGCCAATTGATACGATAAGTTAACTCCTAATCCGATGACTTCGAATCAGAAGAAGTAAATTCAAGAAAACGTTTGTTACTGATAGACTAAGACAAGTAAAGCGAATCCGAATCAAGGGGCTGATGAAATAAGGATAGGGAAAAGTAAGACTTCTGGTTCTAAACTATATCGAAGATGGTCATACTTCCAACACCTGACTTAACCAATCGGTATTACTCGAATCAAGTATGTTTTTTCTGTCACTATACTATCTTCCCAACCTCTTTTTTATACCATCTTCAGGGTAGTTTTACCAGAATTTAATGCTTTGAATTTAAAGACAGTTTTTGTAGAGCCTCCTACAGCATTCTCTGGATTTCGTTCAACTTTATGAGAGATGATATCAATTACGTCATGGTTAAAAACTGGGAGCCAGTCATATCCTCCTGTTAGAACTGAATCTAGGGTGATTGTGAGGTCTTCGCCTTTTTTTACTTGGATTTTTTCTTGATCAACGCTCAATAATGTTTTTATTTTTAAAATGCAAGTTTATAATTCATTATGTTGATCGATCAATCACTTCTGATCCTATAGATACACACCATTCTCTCTGTCTTCATAAGGCGTCCAAGTTCACTCAGTGTTCAGTATAATCAGCAATGAATTGTTTAGTACACAAGATAGATTACATAGTAACTGGTAGGAATTAAAGGGATAAAGGGGAGAATGGTTTCCTCACAAATCGAAAAAGAAAATTTAGCTAGGTAGATACGAAAAAGAAAATTGTTGCACTAGATATCATGAGAGAAGTAGTACATGCTAGTAATAGTAAATCAAAATGACTAATAGAAAGTGCATCGGAAAGACTCAAAAGAATGACTGCAGAGGAGCATCTGGCAATAACAAAAATCTCGATACCTATAAGATAATCGCATCCAAGGTGCCATGGATGGAGAAACCAACAACAAGTTGCCGTCCTAGAAGAAGAGCTGTATTCACAGCTAAAGAAAGATTAACTCTTTGAAAGACTCAGAAACTGGTCCCTACGGATGGCTGAAGTAGTATTCTCATCACTGGTGTTTGATGAAGCGCATCGAGAGGCAGTTTATGGAAATAACTGTTATCATGGATCAACACCATGATTCTAATGAGAGGTTTCTCAGATGAGTTCCTTAGAAGAAAAGGTTAATAGTGATGCTCTTATATTTAGTGCCATGTCAAAAATGGTTCTACCTATTCGTTCGTTAATTAAGGGTGATGTGAAAATGACTAAAGTCATTCCTTTGTATGGGTCCGAGGGTCACCAGTAAGGAACCAAGTGTTTCAAATCTTCTCGAGGGATTTTCAATACCTTGCATACGTTGAATTGAAATATGACTTGCTATTGAAATAAAACTTGATTGTGTAAGATGCACCTTAGGCGTTACTTCAGTAAGAGAGATTATGTTTTCTCCTTGCTGAGTAAAAAGGGCTCCTTTGTCTTCGTCTTACTATTGACAGCTGTTATATTGATAGATTCAAACATTGTAGATTTCTCTTCGTATAGCGGGGACGAAGCATCTAGATATGTAAACATTACGATTTTTATTATCTTTTCAATAATATTCGTAGCAAGTAGTACTATACTATTAAAATCTGTGAGAACGTCGCCAAATGCATCCGAGCCACAGCGAAGTTTTAGATATTCTGTTCGCATGATCAGTGGTACACAAATCTTAGTCATTTACATAATACTAACCATCATTTTCCAAATGCTAACCCTAAATCAATATGACCTGTTTTTGTTGAAGATTCAATTGTATCTTAGTCACATCTCAGCGTTGGTATTTCTTTCGATATTAGTTTTTTTGTTTGCAAGAGGGTTTACTTCAAAAAGAAGTTATCTAGTTGTACTATATACCATATCTTTATCTTTGGTCTCCATAAATCTGATGGTATCGCTCACATATATTGAAACCTATCTATCTAGTTCATCACTATCAATTGTAAAACCGTATCCAATAGTTTCCTATGTAACGAATTTTTCTGGTGTTTTTAGTTTTGGTAGTGTCATAGTCAGTGAATTCTTATCTACAGTATTTGATGTCCTCTCTCTTTCTTCATTCTTATTGATGTGGGTAGCTACAGCGATATTGCTGAGGCAGTATCAATATAAAATGGGTAGAATAAAGTATTTCTCGCTTATGAGTGTGCCTTTATTATATTATATCTTTCC
>JAICVW010000690.1 GCA_025935105.1 Nitrososphaeraceae archaeon | reverse complement strand
AGCAGATGGGATTCCTTGGGAACCCTGAATTCGGAGTAGAATTTTCTCCAATAGATTGGGTAAAGTTTGCTGAATCTTGTGGTGGAAAAGGATATGCTATAAAAGAACCAAATGAAGTAAAATCTATAATGACTCGAGCCATGAAAGAGAGAACACCAACTATAATCGAAGCGTATGTAGATCCTTTTGAACCGCCAATGCCTCCTAAAGTAGAAATGGAGTTCGTTAAAGAGGTGGCTAAATCATTCGCACGGGGGCAGCCATATTCTAGAAGAATAGGTTTAACTTTGTTCAGAGATCAGGTACATAATGTTTTAAAGAATATGCATACACATTCTGTAAACTGACTATATATCATAGACAGTTTGATTATTGGCAAGGTCTATCTAAAAAGTCGAGAATAGGCCAACTATCTTCTTATCTCACTGACACAAGCTCTTGGTCTTGAAATAAGAGAGTTTTTGGCTAATACCCAAGGTCCTTTTCTCTTTCAAAATTGCTGACTCATAAATATTTACTTCGGTGTTTACCAAGTGAGAATATCAAGATTTAGCTTCTTTTTTGATTCTGTCGATTTCAGATTTAGCGGCTTGTTTAACGCTGGGCTCCGCTAAACCAGTATTGTCACTGACCTCTAGAAGCTTGGGAATAGCCTCTTTGCCGTATGCTGCTAATGCTTCAACGGCTTTAATCCCTTCATAGCGGTTCGGTGTCCTTATTGCATTGCGTCGTAATAGTTCCATTGCTGCTTCCTGTTCTTCTTTGGACATAGTTAGTATATAGAATGTTTCTCTATAATATACATGTGGTGTATATCGGGTAATAAACCCCCATTTTTCAGCAAGTATACAGGGACTTGTTATAAAATACGAGAATAACATTGGAGGGGGTTTTTCTTGGGATACAAAACATCTTACTATAAGTATCAAATTGCACGTCTATAACTCCAGCCATTAACTTAGTGGCCGCAACACATTCTTTATACTGAGTAAATATTATGCACTTTTAAGATCATGTTATATGTAAGTGCAAAGTATCTATCGTTATGGCAGTACTTAGAGTATATAAAAGAAATTCTACATTTATGGACGTGGCAGATTTAGTGAATCAGATAAGTAGTTTAGGATTAATTGATGCACTGCAAAACTACTACGATAAACCATTTGAAAAGGAAGCCAAAAGCATAGTCGCAGGACCTAGTTTTCTTCAGTACCTAAACAAGCTGTTCAAAATTCAAATATCAACTGGTGACATAATACAATTTGAGTCTGGAAATACGAGCAAATACTATATGCTCTCACAAAGCGGAACGTGGGATGAGATAATCAAATTACAATAGACATGTAGTTGAACAGCGAAATTACCTAGGGAATAGTTAGGGTAAGTATCAATTCAGGTTAACAAGACACCTACTATCTTCCCATATCAAAATCTTCAATAGCCGTTATAATTCTGCTGTATTACAGTATAGTGGAGCAGTATGTCATAGGCCACTCCAATACGAAATTATTGTATGCCTGACTTTCTTGAATGCAGAGATCCATTGTTTTATAGTTCAAGAATAAATCGTATGAATTGCCACATTATTCCATCGTAGTTTAGATTATACTAATTCTATAGATGCCATCAGTCTTATTCGTTATTAACATGCTATACTACCAGTAGTAAGTAAGATTAACTAAAGCCCTTTATTTCATGAACAAATCACATCTCACGTCGAGATTTAAACAATGATTGCTTTTGCGAACCTATCTGCCACTTCGGTAACCTTTATTCTAATCTTCTTTCCAACTGTTGCATTGCCAACAAAAACTACAAAACCCTCTATTCTAGCAATCCCATCTCCTTTTCTACTGATTTCCGTAACATCTACTTCATATTCCTTACCTACTTCAACTGGCTTT
>JAICVW010000005.1 GCA_025935105.1 Nitrososphaeraceae archaeon | reverse complement strand
TTCTGAAGAAATCGCAGGCTGGCTATGCTGCGAACTGGTAGACACGAACTGGAGACCAACTCAGCTATTGGAGGGAGTTTATGACGGCGGCAATACTGTGCGAATGAATGGTGGAAATAAAATCAAAATTCCAGGCTATTCCAATGCTGCTTTAGAGATCGCAATGGATGCTATCCAGAATGGTGGTCAGTCGTTGATCTTTGCGCCGACCCGCAAAAGAGCCTATTCGCTGGCACTCAAAGCTACGGAGATAGCGTATAAATTTCTCAATAAAATGGAAAAGGAGAAAGCTCTCAGAACGGGTAGACTAATAAGGGCTAAAGGAGAGGACGTTGAACTAAACTTCAATCTTTCTAAAGTAGTTTCCAAAGGGGTAGCTTTCCATCACGCCGGTCTAGGTACGTCCGCTAGAGAGATAGTAGAAGAGGCCTTTAAACAGGGGATAATTAAGCTATTGGTTGCTACTCCCACGCTGGCAGCAGGGGTGAATCTACCTGCTAGAAGAGTAGTCATTTCGGGCATCTTGCGGTATAATTCAGACGCTGGAACAAATATACCAATTAGCATTTTAGAATACAAACAACTGTGCGGTAGAGCAGGGAGACCAAAGTACGACAATATTGGTGAGGCAATAATTGTTGGAGAAAGTGGACTCAGTCCCGCTGAGCTTTACGAGCATTATATACTCGGTGAACCAGAACCAGTTCATTCACAGTTAATGAACGAAAGGGCTTTGAGGATATACACATTGGGTATCATCTCTACAATTCCTGGATTGAAGCTAGGAGAAATTTACGCCCTATTTGGTAGCACCCTTTCTGGCCAACAACACAGTAAAACAATTATGAATAGAAAAATTGATTCCACTCTGAACTATCTTGAGGTTGAGAACTTAGTCAAATCGAAGAATGATAGGTATATTCCCACTAATTTCGGAAGACAATCATCCTTATTATACATCGATCCGCTTACTGCAGTAGAGTTCAAAAAGGCGATTAGCCTGGGCGCCCAATTCAAGCCAACTTCAGAAGACGGGGTCAAAACCCATACTCTAGCCTTCCTACATCTAATATCGTGTTGTACTGATTTCTATCCCAAACTTCCGATGCGAAAGAGGGACTACGAGCTACTCGCAGCATATGAAAACCAAAAGAATGGATTATTTTGTGAGATTGGAGAGTTTGAATATACAAGGAGTCTACTTGCCCTGTACGAGTGGATTCACGAGACAAATGACCGTAACTTAAGTGATAGATTATCAATTGAACCTGGTGACATGCATCGAATTGTAGAAAATGCGACTTGGCTGACAAGAGCATTATCTCAAGTTGCGAAATTAATTAAGCGCGGAGACCTATTGAAAGAACTGGGTGAACTTCAAATTAGGATAAAATTCGGTATAAAAGAGGAACTGATCCCACTTGTGAGGCTAAAAGGAATTGGGAGGGTAAGGGCCCGCGCGCTATATGATGCAGGATTATTAGATTTGAAGTGGGTCGCAGAGGCACCTGAGGCAAAATTATCCAGCATATCAAAAATTGGGCCTAATTTGGCAAAGAAGTTGAAGGAACAGCTTAAGAAAGAGCCATTTGTAACTTCTTCCACGTAGCTCCCGTTCAGGAATTGTAATTTTATAAGCTAGTAGACCCACGGTTTTATGAGAATAATGATAGATCTTTCATTTGGGAATTATTTTATCTATGGGCTAGTGGTATCTCTCACTTCGTTTCTCTTTGTATACTTATTGACACCTAGACTAATTACCTTGCTGGTCTCCAAAGGATCGGTAGTGCAAGACTATCATAAGCCTGACAAGCCTCGGATCCCAAGACCTGCTGGTCCAGTATTGCTCCTTGGTCTAGGTTGTGCCGAACTTTTTCTTTACTTGGTCACTCTGAATACCCAAATTTTAGCTATTTTGCTTACTTCGGTTATTGCATTTTTCGTTGGGTGGATCGACGACAGGAAGGTTATGCCAGGCTTTTATAAGCCCGTGGCCCTAATTCTTGCAGCTATTCCATTGGTTGTTTTTGGAGCTCATGGGACGCATTTGAATCTTATATTCGGAGATGCGTTTATTCCTCTCTTGTATATACCCCTCATATTCATCATAATTCCAATTGCAGGTAATACCATTAATTCTATCGACGTCTTAAATGGAGTCGCTAGTGAGGCAGTTATTACGGCTACCATACCACTTTTAGTGTCTATTGCTGTTTTCGGTAACAACATAGTCTTTATTGGTGGGCTGGCTCTTTTTTTTGGAATGATAGCATTTCATAAGTACCATAGATTTCCTAGTAAAATTTTTCCTGGAGATTCTGGGACATTATTAGTTGGAGCCATGTACGGCGCGCTTGCAATCGCTGGCAGTTCTGAAATAATTGGAGTTATAGCATTGCTCCCTTCAGTTATGAATTCATTTTTGTTTCTTAATAGTGTCAAGAGAATAGTTGAGCATAGGGAAATCAAATCACGCCCTACCATACTAATGGAAGATTTCAGACTAATGGCATCAAGAGATAAACATGCGCCTACAACGTTATTGAGGCTAATCCTAGCAGACGGTCCTCTATCCGAAGATGGCATTCGCAAGAGGATATTGCAATTAGCAATTTACAGCTCATTGTTAGCACTTTTGACAATAGGCATACAATATTATTTTCTGTCAGGTGTCAAACATACGATCTTATTTCCTTGAGTGGAACGTACAATAAAAAGTGAGCCTCAATCTACCAGAATATAGATTCATTAAATGCTCGTTACCGCTGCGTACCTCAAGGATTAACTCCGTCCTTGCACCTTTGGATCTATTCTACCTTATAACTGATTTTTATACCGTCCCAGGAACTAGCAGACTTTTTTCTAAATAGGTAACTTTATGCTCCAGGACTGGATAAATTCATTCACAGATTATATTATACTAATCCTTATCAGCTCTGTAAACGTATCGAATATCAGAAATGCCTCGAGTTTCAAGGAATGACCAGATTTTTCCACATATCGTACAGTAAATTGCCTTTCCCTTTATGGAATACTGAAGCTCATAGTGACTACAACGGATTTGATAATTTCGCTTCAGGGCTTCCATTTCTCTCAGAAATCTGATATTTCTTGTCGGGTTTTCAGCCACTACGATCATACACATCTAAGGATAAAAAATCCTTACTTGTAATTACTATCGTGAATTGAATCTGTAATTCAAAAGTCAACGTGGTCATGAATTTTGTTTAACACAGGTTGTTGTGCTGGACTCGCAAACACAAGAAGAGGTAAGGCAATTTGTGTGACAGATAGTATAACTTCTAGAATTTCTGTTTTGATCATTTGATACGATTATACCTTATTGAACCTATTCTAGGATAGCAAGCCCACCTCAACAAATTTAGATTGGTAAAACAGGAGTGGATGTAAACGTATCAGATTCAAAATATATTCAATGCCAATATATTATTATATGATGTAACAAATTATAGAGAGCTGGTTAATAATATATGGGCCGCATTCTACAAATGGATATTTCAGTATTGGAGTACCTCGGTACAAATCTTCCTATGTGTGGTTTTATGGATAAAACATTTCGGCCTTTTCTATTACACAATAAACGCCAATATTCCATTGCTCTTGCGATGATGTCTAACGATATGACAATATTGAACTGCTTGGACAAAAGTTAGAGATGTGAGAGCATGCTTAATACTGGTCCTGATTCCAATAATAGTGCTAACGTTAGTGTATCTATATCAATAGCAGACATAAATGTGGAATTTAGTGGTAGTCCTGAGACTGTCCTAACTTCAGTTATCGGGTTTATAACAAAGCAGGTTCCCTATATTGACCTTGCCAGAAAGATCTCGTTGAATTACTCTGTCACAGAGCTCATCGATTTATTTTCAAACTTTATAAAAATAACTCCAGAGGGGCCAAGAGTAATTATCGAGCAACAAGAAACGGGAATTAAAAAACTGTCAGACAAAGAAGTTGTCGCCCTAAATTTAGTAGCCACAAAAATTGCCAAGGACCTAGGCAAATTGTCGTACGAAGGTTTGCATTTATCTGAAATTCAAGCAGCAACAGCATTAAATCCAAAATCTGTTAGTTCCAGGCTTTCAGAGCTTGTAAAGATTGGACATGTGATGCGGGATAATGTATCTGATGCAAACGAATCTGCTACTTACAAAATAACCACGACTGGCAGTCATTGGTTAAAATCTGTACTGGCAAAGAGAAAGTAAGTTGAACCACCTAAGAAGTTTCATGGGATGGCCTTTTTTGTATATATTGGTAATTTCTCATGGTGCCGTTTCTAGCAAGGATATTTTCTCTTACCATATCTGTTAGAGAATGAGAGACTGCTGTCCTATCATAGTTAAAACCGCGCCTGGACATCTCTAGATGGACCTCACCTAGTTGTTTTTCGGTGCCGAAGTAGCCTTCAGACCAAAGAACTTCCAGAAGAGCCCTACAGGTCATCCCTGCCTTTTGTGTCATCCTAGTACGAAGAACTACCGAATTTGTCAATGATTTTTCAGTATTGTGGATTGAACTAACCTCATTGGCCAAAGTATTGACTCTTTTTTGTAGTTCTTCGATCCTAGTATTCAGATCTGAGCTAATGATAATTGAGGAATCCATGCCCGAGAGCACATTTTCTACTACCTCTTTTACTTTTTGTTCGGTACATGTAATTTCTACCTCCCAATCGTGATATTTTAGCTTAATTTTAGCTTCGGAATGCAGGGATTCATTCATTCACAGTTACTTTAACGAAGAAATTTTCTATCAGATAAACCTGTTGCTGATCAAGCTCATAATGGCCATGTTGCACAACATTAATAACTGAGCGTGTCATATTGTTGAACAACATGAATATACAATTAAATTCAGAGTTAAACTGGACAGATATTAGTTCGGGACTAGGTGAATCTATTTGTAGGAGCCAATCAGCTGATCTGCATAGTGTTCTTAATGGAAAAAAAGTCATGTTTACTTGCTTTAGAAAGAATCAAGTTCCTGTTGGTGGGTGGGGGCTTGATTCGGATCATGAAAACTCAGTAAGAACGATTATGCCTGTTAGAGAGATCTCCCTGGTAGCTGCAGTCGATTCAAGCAGTATCACCTTAGCTGAAACTGAAGACGGTGTAATTTATGCAGCCAAATGTGGAATTGCATTCGCTCTAAACGGCCATTCTACTATGCATCTCAAGATTGGTCCAATTTTATTTTATTTGAATGATCAAACTCTTAAAAAATCTGCACTTGATTATAGGCTTGTAAGGTTAATCCTATCTGATCAAGAATCAGCTAACAGAATGATTAGATCACAAGTTGAAAGATCTATACAAATTAAATTATCAAACCAACTTGCAAGATCCATAATTGTAATTGACGGAGCATTGAGAACATCGCCGTATGAGACTACGAACCAAAACATAGCCTCCTTGGCGGAAATGTGCGTGATTAGAAATAACATCTTGATCGGAATAAGCAAAAGTACATCCTTTAAAGCACTAAGCAGAATTTCGATGCCATTAGCCAAAAGTAAAGGAACGGTCTATTCCGATGTTGGGATGATTACTCAAAGCTTAAGTAGAAATTCAATGGGCAAAAACCTACTTGTAAAACTGGGAGATGGACCAGGGCCCGTGCTAAGGGCTGACGTAGTCTGTCCTAGTGGGAATTTAGAAGCCTCATTTGGCATATTCATAGCCAATGATTCAATGGCTGGAGGATACCCAGAGACCTTAAGACTTGCACACCATATTTCCACTTTTACGAACACAGAGATTGCCTGTTTAAGAAGCTATCTCATGAATAACTATGATCTGGAAGAGCTACACACAGAAGATATTCGTAAGACTTTATTAGGCTCGATACCGGCATGAAAGTCTTAACAAAAAATAGTAACGAACTAGTAATATTGGCGATGAAAAATGATAGTATTCACAAAGGCGATTACTTGTTAATTGAAGACAACCATCTAAACAAAAAAATGATTGCACAGATCTATGATGAAGAATACCTTTCATCTCAATCACTTGTTGAAGATATCATTAGGGATGAAATTATAACTTCCTTAAGCACTGAAAGCTTGCACGATCCTCTTAATATCGCAAAAATGTCATATATGATCAGGGACGCCAGGATTTTCCTCACTAAAATGCGGGGAACTATAGATCTAAACGGTAAGATCTCTGCAGACATAAGATGGATACCATCGAGAGTCAATTCCAGTCTAAGACGTTTAACCAGCGTTGAATTAAGCGGATATTTAGGTAGATCCTGTCTCTTGCCAATTAAAATGGGTTGCACAAGAGGAGACAAAGTAAGTTTTGAGATTTACGCAGAGGACCTCGATGGCAAGCTAAATATAATTACGGGTAAGAAAGAGTCGGGCAAATCCCATCTCACCAAGATACTAATTAGCTATCTCATTCAGTACGGGGCATTCGTGATCGTTTTTGATCTAAACGATGAATATGGAGGCATTTCCAAGAACAGCGATGGATCTCCCTCCTCCCTTGAAAAACGAGTAAAAATCCTAAGATCTGATAGTGGTTTAAATTTCTCTCTCAAATACTGCGGAAAATCAGCTATATCAAATATGCTAAGAAATGCTCTTGAGACTCCAAGCGCTTCTATGCGTGAATTTTTTAGGATCTGGGATTGGCTAGAGAATAGAAACAATCTAAAAATGGAGGCTTTTGGCAAAGCCATCAACACATGGAACGCCAACGAGTTAGTGCGAGATGCACTAGTATCTAGGTTCCACGTCATGCAAGCTTCTCGTTTATTTCTGGAGAATGACTCTGGCGGATTTAGGTTCGAGGATATTTTCTCAAATCAAAACGATGGTTCTGCAATCGTGATTAGTATGGGTAAAATGATCCCCATTGTGAGAAGAATGGTCGTAGAACTAATCTTGAATAAACTAGTAGACCTATTAGAAAAGGAGGTAATCCCTCCAATCTTTCTATTCGCTGAAGAAGCACACATGTATATTCGCG
This sequence comes from Nitrososphaeraceae archaeon, assembly GCA_025935105.1. Classification (GTDB taxonomy): domain Archaea; phylum Thermoproteota; class Nitrososphaeria; order Nitrososphaerales; family Nitrososphaeraceae; genus Nitrosopolaris. The sequence goes on along the minus strand of JAICVW010000005.1, from coordinate 15,392 downwards.
AAACATATTGGGAGGACATCATAACTAGAATGAGACACTTTGGAATCTATCCCACTTTTATAACCAACCAGCCAGATGCTATAGGTGATGGTATTTATCGACAGGCGGACAACATATTTCTATTCAATTTTACTAACGATTCGGACTTAGAAAAAATTTCAAAAGTATCTCTAGCTGATAATGATACCGTAAAATCACTAGTCAAGACATTGCCTCATCGTTGCTGCCTTATAATTGGTAAGGTAGTTTCTGATCTGCCTATCGTATTAGAAGTTGCACCGCTAGATACAGTTGCGTTGGGGGAAACAAAGAAGTTCTTCAAAATTCAGGAGTTAAAGTTCTAAACTGGAAGTGCTATGTGATAGCACCCTGGCCATGTTTTTTTGTACCTATATCCACAGCATCAGCCACTGGAGAAACGAAAATCTTGCCGTCTCCTGCTGAACCAGTGCTCACAGTATTTAGTATCGTATTTATCACTTTTTCGACATCAGAATCTTCAACTACAGTGAGTACGTTTGCTCTAACCGAGAATTCGGAGACGTACCTTGCAGTCCCTCTGCTACTTTCCACCATGGGCTTGGGACCTTTTCCACGGCCTCTTGATTCGAAAATTGTACATCCGCCCACCCCTGCTTTTTTAAGGGCATCATTTAATTCTAAGACTTTTTCATTACTTATAATGGCTTCTACCCGTTTCATATTTTGCAATGAATGACGTAATAATAAAAGCTTTTGTTCAAATTACAAACAATTAGCCTTTTACATATAACATTCCAGGACAATATTAGTTATTCCTAGTTATTAGGTCTCTCCTAGGATGCTGTTGGGATGAGGCTGGCAGCTTCAAGAAGAGATAAGTAATCCAGCTGCGTTCATAATCATGTTGGACAGTTCAGGCTATTACGCGATCTTAGGTGTTTCTGAACAGGCAACATATCCTGAACTGAAAAGAGCGTACAGACGCCTGGCTAGAAAATATCACCCAGACAGAAACAGATCATCTGAAGCTGAGATTCTGATAAAGACGATCAACGCTGCCTTTGAAGTTCTTTCAGATAAGGACAAGAGAGCTGAATATGATAAGGGAGACTTTGGCAAGGCCATGTCTAATGGTAGACCTCATTATACTGTGGACCAAAGGATAGAGGAACCCTATGACTATAACCTGGAGAATAGGTCAAGGCAGGAGCACAAAACAAAAGCACCTGAGGTGCACGGGGCAACTTCAGCGCTCGATCTTCCGAAAGGTCGCTTTCAGATAACAGTTGAGCCTTCCCTTTGCTTGGCTTTTGGGAGCTGTGAAATACTAGCTCCGAAGGTTTTCGTTGTAGAAAAAAATAAGAGAATCAATCCAAAGGCAAGAATAGAATCAGAGATAGGGGCGAAATTTGAATCAATTCTGGCTGCTGCTCAGACGTGCCCTACAAAGGCAATCAAGATCGTGGATAGATATACTGGTGAACAAATCTATCCGTAGACTTAACGATCCTTAACCGGAGGATATTGTATACCGCCTAGATAATATGAAGATAAAACGACAATCCCTGTGTAGCGAAAATAGCTTAACGAATCAAACTTTGTTCTTTTCTTTGAGTGTGCGGAGGGGGCTCGAGTGAGAGCGATTAGGCTTTTGCAAAATGAGTTAAGTTACTAGTACAGGCCGTTACTGACCACTCTTCAGTATTTAAAAATCAAACTTCCTATAAAATAGAAATGGCCAAGATAATAGACTTATTTTGCCGCTCATATAAAAGTAAAATCAAATATGCAAAAAATCAAAGCATCGCATAAAAATTAAAACACTTACTAAGGAGTTGAAAAAGCTCCGATGGCATTTTTATTCCCCGTACCAAAATTGTTCTTGGTCTGTATCAATCCGTACTTTTTCATCAAGGGCCGTAGTACTAACCTCTTTGTCTAGCTGGAAGAAACGTAATCCTTCTTATTGGTTTAACACGCCATCTTCAATAAACATGCTAGGGTAAAAATCAGATGCAGTAACTATAAATAATTTGGTCTAACGAATTCGCCCAAAATCTTTTGACTGCTCTGTTTTTACCCCCAAAGCTTTGGAAGTATTTATCAGTGTTGCAATTGCTAGCTCTACAACTCCCAGATCGAGATCAAAGCTGAGAAGAGAAACCCTGACAAAAACAATTAGGAGCATGGCAACAATTCAGACAAGAAACCCCCCATTGAAGCTAAACAAAAGAAAGCGATAGCTAACAAGAGTATTACATAAATCCCATCATTACGATGTGGCCGAAGTTGAAATATAGATGCAATACTATGCGTCTAGTAAATATTCTCTGACCTCAAATGCAGAATCGCACACTAGCAACTGTAAAATTGGGTGTACATCCATTACTTTCTTCGCCTGCAATGAGATCTAGGCTACCTGAATCTACGAAAACTGGATTTATTAGATTAATTAAACCATTTGAAAGATCGACTGAAGATATTATCAAAATAACAAGGGCCTTTGGGATCGCCCTTAAAATCCATAGCAAAGAGACCGGGAGAGAGAGTACCGTCGATCCGTTCATAAATCATCGGCTAAAGGTGGCATTGCTGATTACAGAGGAACTGAGAATATGTGAAGTTGACCTGATATGTGCGGCTCTTCTTCGCGATACATTAAATTCCAATGAGGATATACTGAACGAATTTGGGAATCCAATACACGAAATACTTACAACTTCGAGGATGCCCTCGTTTAATAAGAATGAACGTGAAAAAATGCTCGATCAATATTTTACCGATCTATCAAATAGCCCTTTGTTCGCGCGTTATCTAGTCCTCGCAGACAGGCTGGAGAATGTCCGAGCCTTGAAGAAGGCGTCCCACAAACATATGATTTCGCGGTATAGGGAAGAAACCGAGAAATATATGATTCCTCTTGCGCAAAAAACTGATGAAAATATTGCTTTTAAACTGTCAATTGCTCTATATGAGCTGAAATAAAGACTTGCGAGTAATTCTATTTTTCGCCTTCGTATGCTCAATGTAGAAGATTAGCCAAGACAGAGAGTATAATGTCAAGTACACATTTTAATATTCAGATCTGGATAGCTGAATAAATAGTCGAAACCACTTACATCTATCAAAATCTACATTAGCTTCGTCTGAATTGTTCATATTTTTCCTAGCTTCTTGACATACTTTTTATAAGCGTCTAGATAGGATTTCTTATCTCCAATGTCGACGAATCCTGATTCTATTCGGAAACCTCTTACAAGTCTATTTTGTTCGAGAGCTTTTTTCACAGCATCATCCATACCGAATGCGCTAGACTTCGGTACGAGTTTTAGGAATTCTGGTTCCATTATATAACACCCAGTGTTGATTAATCCATTCACCTCTGGCTTTTCCCTCCACCTAATTACTTGATTTTTCTGTTTACGTCCTTGTGTTCTACCTTGTCCTTCCAGTTTTGAACCCCTTCCACCTTTTCCGTCTTTAATATCAATAAATCCATAGCGAAGCTTCGTTTTGTACTCTAGAAGTGCCATGGATATAAAAGCTCTGGACTCTTTATGTTCACGGATCATTTTGTCAAGTTCAAATGCATAGACTGCATCTCCATACAGGCAAATGAAGGTATCATCCAGAAATTTCTCTGCCGTCTTCAATTGACCTGCGGTGGCAAGTGGCCTCTCTGACCTTGCATACTCTATTGTAACTCCAAATCGTCCACCATCTTCGAAATAGTCTTCGATTGTTCTATGCAAGTAGCTTACGCACATGATGATATGGTCTATCTTATCGTTTCTTTCACCGCTGTACTTTTTGTTGTTGGTACCTGTTACCCACTCGATGATATACTCCAGCAATGGCTTATTGCCCAAAGGCAACATCGGTTTTGGAATGAAAAACGTGTATGGTTGCAGCCTAGTCCCTAGACCCCCGGCTAAAATAACAGCTTTCATCTAAGCCCTACTCACAAGTAGCTGACATTGATGGGAGATATAAAAAGAATCTGGTACTAGAAGGCTAAATTAGCAAGCAGACAGATATCTCCTGATCTCGTGATTCAAGTCAAAAGGAAAAATCTACTTGAGGTATTTCTCCTAATAGGTATCAGTATGTATTTATGTCGTATTCTGGAGGCCAATGCTATGATCAGTGGGACGAGGGAAGAAGCCAAAAAGAACAAAGAAAAATGCCTTAGAATACTTGCGATATCATCAAATATACGATTTGTGGGCAAAATTAATGGTTTTGGGAGAACGCTTGCGGGGCAGCTTCGTAAAGATGTAGTGCCACTGTTTAAGCCGGATGAAGCTCGAAATGAGAATTTTATTGAGGCGACTCGGAATCACATACGTAAAGCTTTTGAGTCATCAATCGGCAAAACTATCTACACACTGACTGAAAATGAAAAGGTCAAAATCCTTACCGTCCCTCGTGAAACCTTTTTTTACTACATTACTCTGGATAAGAATACAAAGGTAGTTGAGCTTTATGAAATTATTAGTTCAGTGTTAGACATAACAAAGGAAGAATAAAGGAAATTAAATCTATCAAAAATTTCTGGATTCTGTTTTTCGCTAAAAAGAGATGAGATCCGTCTGACTAACTGAATCAAAGATTTACATATATTAGGATTAATTTTTTCTATACACGTAGTCTTTTCCGAAATTCCCTATCGGCTGCAATGGACGGGTGATTAGGATCTGCTAGTACCACTTCATACCATAAATAATTGCCATCCTTATGTAGATAATAAGAACCAAGACTTTCCATGTTTGGAAAACGTTTCAAAACTCTTCGTTCAGCAACGCGCCGCATACTCACTCCTTGCTTAATGTGAACAACACCAAGATGTTTTGGCCTCCTGCCCGCAACAGGTCTCTGCTTTCTCATGCCTCCTCTTCCCACTCTCGCCCTGACCATTATAATGCCTTGTTTAGCTTTATAGCCTAACCTGCGTGCTTTGTCCAATCTAGATGGCCTCTCGATCCTATGTATTGCCTGTTCGCTTCTCCAACGTATCGCCTTGGACTTTAACTCCTCGCTGTTAAGTTTCCACAAGTTATTCCATGTTAAAGCCATGTAGCCACGCATAGTGATTTGAGATCAATAACCCTTAATATCTGTATACCAAGGACAGGGAAACTAATGGTACAATTGCCTCTTAGATTCTGTGATTTATGTTAGGAAGTTCAAACGAGACATAAGGTGAAAGACTATGGATCTAACTATGTATCTCCCAAACCTAATTGCAGTTCGTGTATTATTTGGATTACCTTTTCTGCAATGACAGTAGCAGCAAGTTCCTGTGACTCCTTTGTCTGAGAACCAATATGTGGAGTACATATCAAGTTCGGTAGGTCTATAAGTTTCTTGTTAACTGGAGGTTCAATTTCAAAAACATCTAATGCTGCCCCTGCAATCTTGTGTGTCTTTAGAGCATCATACAGCGCATTTTCATCAATTACTGCTCCGCGAGAGGTGTTTACTACATACGTTGTTGGTTTCATTTTTGAAAAGAGCTCTGCGCCGAGCATGTGCTTAGTTTGAGTGGTCAGAGGCACGTGGCACGAAATAAAATCTGCACTTTCTACTAACGTTTTGAGATCGGTCTTTATTAGACTGACCTCCCTAACATAATCCGCATCTATGGGATAAATATCATACCCTATAACGTTCATGCGCAATCCTCGTGCAAGACGACCTAAATTTCTGCCTATATTACCTACGCCAATAAGCCCGATATATTTCCCCCTCAATTCTGTACCAATCAAGTCCTTTTTTATCCACTTACCATTCTTGAGTTCCTTGTCTGCATGTGTAATACTTCTAGCAAGGGATATCATACAACCTAAAGCGAGTTCAGCTACAGCGTTCATGGCAGCCTCTGAAGAATTGATCACTCTGATACCTTTATCTTCTGCACTTTTAACATCTATATTATCTAGACCTACTCCCACCCTAGCAATTATTTTTGCTTTGACTGCCGCCTCTATTACTTCCCTATTAATTCTTGTTCTACTTCTGACTATGATGACATCATAATCTTTGACTTTGGAAAATAATTCAGGAGAATCAATTTCTGGATAATAGTCTACCGTCAATCCCGCCCTTTCCAAAATAGCCACGCCGGTAGGATCAATAGGGTCAGATACAATGACTTTGCCGGTTACCTTCACAGGCTTCAAAAATTTCAGTTACTTATATAACTATTACTTGTGGCCATTAGGACGTTAATTTAAGGCATATCACCTCAAATCAGATTGAGTTGACAATCTAACTTTGTTTCCAAAGAGCATAATACATAAAAATGAATAACGCTATCCGTCTATAGACATATTCTAATTTACATTCTTCTATTATGCAGTGTTAGCTCTCGGTTCTTCCTTATCCTTATGATAGTATACTATTCTTTCTACAAGGGCTCTTCGTATGAGGCAATCGATGTACCTAGGCCGAGTGAAATACATGCTTCAGGATACTGTGTACAGCCGCCTGAATATACTATATGCTTCATAAATGTTAATTAGGAAAATAAGAAAAGATTCTAATGCCATCACCACCAATATATTTCTGTGTCTGGATCTGTAAATTTCCAAAGCTACTCTATGGACAGATAGATAGGTTCCTTTACTGCTACTATCCACACCAATGCTCTAGTACTCCCAATTTGCAATTGTATCTCAATCAAGAACGCCATCCTTTTATATGGATAGATAGACTTGTATGGAATCAGACATTTGTACCCAACGCCACATTGCTACGTACATGACTTCGTTCAACAAATGGCTCTAAAGCTCTAGAGTATTCCTGAAACTCAATATTATGAAATAGAAGTACAGAGTATACATCATTCTAGTAGCAGATGATGTCCTCTCTCGTACTATTATAGCCATAGAATGTTTGAATGTGCCATCAGCTATAGACTTATCTTATCAACTCAACACGTTTATTTTTGATTCAATACCAACAAAAATATTATATCCGATGCACAGATAGGATGACAGCACCGGTTGGATGAATTACTTAAGCTAATTAGTATTAAAAAGTATTTTCCTGTGAGAAGAAGCCTTAAGGAAATATTTGCCAAGAACATTCAGACTTACATTAGAGCAGTAGATGACGTAAGCTTGACTCTAAAAAAAGGAAAGGTACTTGTTATTGCCGGAGAATCGGGGTCAGGTAAAAGTACTCTTGCGCGGATTGTTCTGCGAGCTATCAATCCTGATTCAGGTTCGATAGTATTCAATCAAGAGGAAATTACCAAATATTCAGGTAACGAGTTGAAGACATTCCGCACTAATGTGCAAATGATCCATCAAGATCCCTATACTTCTTTAGATCCTCGGATGAGAGTATTAGATATAGTAATGGAGCCTTTGAACATTCATGCCAAAGATAAGACAAAGCGAGAGAAGATTGAGGAAGCCTACAAGTCCATAGAAGAAGTTCGATTAGAACCAGTAGCAGATGTGGCTGAAAAGTTTCCGAGCACACTATCTGGCGGTCAGAGACAAAGGGTCTCAATAGCTAGGTCCCTAGTCCTTAAGCCCAAATTAATCGTAGCCGATGAACCAGTGTCAATGCTTGATGTTTCTGTAAGAGCTGAGATTTTACAGCTAATGAAAAATTTGAAAGATAGACTAGGGCTTTCATATCTCTATATCACACATGATCTGTCTACTGCCAGATATATTGGCGATGAAATAGGAATCATGTATTCTGGAAAAATAGTTGAAGATGGACCAATAGAGCAGGTTTTGTTAAATCCGCTACATCCCTACACACAAGCATTACTTGATGCTATTTCAGAGCCCGACGCAAAAAATTTGGAAAAAGAAAAGATAATTCGCATCAAGAATATCGAGAAGAGAAATAGGCCTCAGACAGGTTGTAGATTTATTCATAGATGCCTTTATTCAATGGACATATGCAAAAGTGATCCGCAAAAAGGGGGCGAGGAGGAGAACCATTATGTTTCTTGCTTCATTTACCCGTCCTAGGTTGCTCGTGATAGTTCATAGTCGACCGCTTTGATTGTCGTCCTTGAAAAATCTAGATATAAGATGTATTTTTCAACTATCCTTAAACGCTTATTTCGTTGGGAGGAATTTTGTTTGAAGGTTTGTAACGTATCACTTGTGATACTCCGCTGTGGGAGTATACCCCATATATCAATCCTGCCTCGGCAACTGTTTTATCTTTTAAGGTAACCATTATCATCTGATTTTCCTTTGATCTCTGCAATAATACTTTAGACAGCCTCTCCGTGTTCTGAGCATCAAGGTGAGCATCAACTTCATCCATCAAATAGAATGGTGATGGCTTTAGTGACTGGAGCGCCAGAAGAAAAACTATGGCGGCCATTGTCTTTTCTCCTCCGGATAATGCAGAAGACTCACGTCCTGGCTTGCCTTGAAACTGAACCATTAACATTATGCCTTCAGGAAATTCGTCCTGTTTGTACTCCGGTTCAAGCCACGCAGATCCACCAGTTACCTCCGAGAAAGTTTGCCTTAAATTATTATCAACCCTTTCTAGGGCTTCGGTGAAAACTGTATTCTTTTCTGTCGCGATTTCTTCAATAAACCTGACGATCGAATGACGTTCCGTTTCCAACAGATTTCGCTTTTCTGACATTCCCCTATAACCTTCAATTACTTCTATGTAGACTTGGTCAGCGCGCTGATTAATTCGAGTCTTAAGATCATCCAATTCGGCAGTAAGCATTTCCACTATTTCGTTGACATCAGAAGAATCTAGCAAATCTTCATATCCTAATAGCCGTAGATCATTAAGTAGAGCGAATTCCTCTGTCTCTAGAGTAGCAATATCCTTTTTTATTAATGCAATTTCCTTTTCTTTAGAACCGTGTTCCTTCGATAATTTTTTTTCGGTTTCCTGTAATATTCTTATTTTCTCGTCATATGATCGTAACTCACGAACCGAGGATCCAGCAGAAATTATTACCTGCTGTTCACGATCCCTTTCAATTTGGAGACTAGTTTCCGTTGAAAGCAAATCAGATTTCGAGTTTTCAACGTAAGTGGCACCTTCTCTCTGTTCAGATTCGAGGTGACGAAAGTTCTCTTCAAGGCTTTTTACTCGAACCAAACGAAGCTCGATTTCACTTTTCAAAACTCCTGATGAGGTAAGGGCTTCTTGCAGAACAAGATTGCAAGCGTCTATCGAAGATAAAATCCGACCTCTCTTAGCATTTATACTTTCCAACTGGCTTTTCACGGTTATGTCGCCAAGGATATCTATCTTTCTTGAAACATACTCTATAGAAATTCTGATGATAGCTAAATGTCTATGCAGTTTCTCTAATTCTACTAGCAATGCACCATGTACCGACTGAATGTAGGCGTTTTCTTTTGTAGATGACTCAAGAGCTTGCTCATTCTCATGAATCACATTGGAAAGGCTCGAGAATTGGATGTTCAAATTATCCAATTTTTTCTCCAATTCGAATTTTTCGTGCTCTAGCCGCTCTGTTGTTAGTGCAATTTGTTTCAGCTCACTATCTTTTTTTTCAATTAATTTCATCAACGTGGATAGCGAATTTCTCAGAGTAATAATAGAATCACTTAGTAGGAGTGTTTGCGTAAGATCAGAAATTTTGGATCCAAAATCAGCTGACATAGATGATCCCAGTGGTTCGAAAAGCTCCCCTTCTAACGTGACAGCTTTATAGCCCTTCCTAGATAGAAAGTATGCAGTAGTTGGAGTCTTGACAAGAAGAGTATTTCCAAAAAGAAAGTCAGACAGTTCCTTGTAATCACAGTTCACAAAGTTGGCTAGCCTACCTACAACAGTGGAAGTAGTATAAGGAACATACGATCTTCTAACTTTTCGAATTAAGTCTAATGGAATCACTTTAAGGCGGGGAAATTTATTCTTCTTAGCATATGCTGCGACACGTATCATCGATTCGACATCATTAACAACAAATGCTTTTGTCCATTCAGAAGCTGCTGCTAGAATTGGCCTATCATACATCTTGCCCCAAGTTACCAGTTGGTAGACTAGTCCCTCAATTCCAAACTCTTTTGGCGTTTTCATCAACTCCGCTATTGCAATATCTTCAGACACTGAATTTTTTATCATGACAGCTTTTATTTCGTAGTTGGTTGTAAAACCATCAGCTGTCGACAAAAGATTGTTCGCACTCTCCAGATTAACCTGCAGCGTAGATTTTAATATCTTGAGTTTATCCATTCTTTCCTTTTCAATCTTTAATTTAATCTTCATAGGATCAATTGTGGCAGACAAATTGTCTAGGTGTTGCTTGTTTCTTGTAATACCTGATTTTAGTTCAAAATTTGCCGAATCATTCCATCTTATTTTATCAGTAGCTATTGCAACCTTCTCATCTACTCGTGCCAACGAAACATCCTGAATATTTTTAATATGATTCAGGCGGTTCAGCTGGCACTCTAGCTTCTCTCGCACAGTAGTGTAACTTGAAGAGCTAGCGGACAATTTGTCGATTTGGGAATCTGTTACTGTAAGATCGGATTTTAATATCGATAGATTCTCATATAGCTTTTCAATAGATCTTTCCTTTTCAGACAGCTCGTTTTGGAATCCATTTATTTTACTGTTGATATTTTGTTTTTCAGTTTCAATTGAAGCATAACGTAACTGAATTTGATCCAATTTTTGGTTTGTTTCTTTGATAAGTGCTCTCTTTCTCTCAACCTCATAAACTAGACGAGAGACGGTACTGCCTATTCCAGTTTTGGTAGTCGAAGCGACGTCCGCATCTTGGATAAGTTTTAACTTTTGCGATCCTAACTTTTCAAGTTCCGAATTAACTTCTTCGAGCTTGACATCCAACTCCTCTAAACTCGTCGTAATTGAATTTAAAAGAGTAGACCTTAATTGCAATTTATCTCGAACTGCCCTTACGTTATTGGAGATCTTCACTGCTCTGAACCTTTGTAGGTCAAATTCCAACTGTTTATACCTCAGCTGATCATTTCGTTCCTCCTCCAGACTATCAATTTGCTTTCGGATTTCATCAATTCTAGCCATAGCAATATCCAGACGGCGGTCAGATTCTTCGAGCTGTTTCATCGCCTCATCTTTTTTCTCATCAAAATAAGATAACCCTATTATATCCTCAATAATTTTTCTCCTGTCTTCAGAATCTAGCTCAGAAATGCGAGTTATCATTCCTTGTTGGATGATATTTAATTTGTGCGAAGTTGCAAGAACAATTTCCAACAACTCTGTGAGCGTGCCTTTCGTAACTCTTTTCTTATTAAGGTAATATTGACTCTCACCTGTTTGTCCTTCCATTTCTCTTGTTACAACAACAGAATCAGAGTCTACTGGAATTCCCCTATCAGCGTTATCAAAGTATAAACTAGTTCGAATCAGTCTTGTTGAATTCTGTTGACTATCATGAAATAATGACTGAAACTTATCCACTCGCAACACTTTTGGACTTGTCTCACCGATGGCAAACATTATCGCATCCAAAATGTTGCTCTTTCCAGATCCATTTGGACCAGTAATAGCTACAAGTCCCTTTTCGAAACTAATTACTGTATTTTTAAACCCAAATGATTTGAAACCGAAAACCTCGAGTTTTTTAATATGTACCAACTGCTGACAAGTATTGGAATTGTTCTTCTAATTATATGTTATAATAAAAATCCCCGTGTCTTCAAAGGTATTCATGCTCCTCATTGTTTCTTACTAGAAATGCATCCACCTTCATTTATTGGACTGCACTGCACTATCTGTCCTATCCTCTGCTTTCCTTCTGAATACAAATACAAGTAGCTTCTCTTGTATAGCCACAGGATGAGAATGATCTGGTTTGAAATAGACCTTAGATTTGTTCGAATCAATCACAAATCCACTTTGTAATGCTAATTGCTTCAACTCACTGCAATATTTTGTACTCCCTTCCGGGCCAATAAGGATCTGTAAAGTACCTGATTTGGTCAATTTTGACAAAAGTAGTACAAACATATTTTTTAGAGAGAGCTTCTCTTCATCGCTAACTATTGGATCAAGGGTCTGAGATAATGTTAGCAGAAAATTATCAATTGACTTGTCAGGGATATGTAGTAGAAGCTTTTGTGAATCTCCCCAGAAAGGACGGGCGTTTGGAGGATCCAAGTCTGAGAATCTCGATTTTGCCTTTAGCACTTCGAGCTGATCTTTGCCGATCGCGATGAAATACTCTGCCCAATTGGCAATCGCGATTTCCCTCAATATATCGCTATTCCTCATTTGTACTTCAACATTAACTTTTATGTATGATTTTCGTGCGATGTTAACTGCTCTTACAAGTTGGGTAGAGGGATTACCTTCATGGAAAAAATTATATATCATAGTCCATCTCTGCCTAAAAATATCTGGGAACTGGCGATCCCGAATAAGCTCCTTAAAAAATTCATTTTCGGCGAAATCTGAAAAGAACGCATCAGTTCTGGAAACTGCTTCTACTCTTGGTAGGTAAAGCTCATCGTACAAACCACTTACTCTATCCCACGCTCTGATTGGATCTGAGCTCATATAGGTCACAGAAAGATCCGAAAGCCAGAGAATTTCACTGATTAGCTGTATTTTTTCCAAATCCTGATTTTTATTCCCCAGCTCAGATAAAAGCTGCGAATACATCTCCTGGGAGTGTATTTGTTTGGAGTATGGAAAATCCGTACGCCAGATCAATGCTTCGACAATCGTGCTTCCAAGTGGTCTTTCCTTGTGAGAATCCAGATATTCGGGATGAGTTGTTGTTAATTCCGTTGCGGGGGATAATGCCCCATTATACTGTCGAAAGTATTCTTCAAAGTGAGGTCCGTTCATTGTAAAGTATGCATCATGGATTCTCGTATTGGATATCTCTTCCATAGTTCTGGTAACCTTTGGGCCCTTTGGGTCCTTGTTCTCCTCCTTTTCCAAATAAGAATATGCTTGTGCTGGGTCATAATCGTGTAATAGTGACGCAACAAGAATCAATTCATAATCTCTTGACCCAAATGTATGATTACGAAATTGCTTTGGCATCATCATTAAACTCAGGTAGCCTACCTCGAGGCTATGATGAAAATTATGGTATTCACTCGAACCTTCCCCAATACCTTGTTTAGTGTATGCATTTTTAAGAAATCCTATGAGTATATGCAAATTATTTAATCTGGCCTTTGAGATCCCCTTCGTTGTTGCCAGCTCTAACAATGCGACTGTAAGCTCTTCATCTTGTAGATTTGCAAGGTTTTCATTCGCATTGCGAATTATTCGTTTTCTTACCCCTGGAAGACGTTTGACTATCTGCTTATACACAAGCCTGATGGGCAAACTTTTGTTGAGATATATTCCAAGTGCCGTGGTTGGCCAAGGATATCGAATTCTAGGATTTTCACGTTCAATAATCTCAAATGCAACCCTCACCAGATTTTGGTTTAGCTCAGCAATTAAGGAATTCAGCTGACGATTATCGATGTTTAATCGTTCCTTATAATCTACAAATCTTGTACGTTCTGTGTTCATTACCGACCATTGTGGAACCTTTACCCTGAAACTATGCAGATTTCTTGATCCGCGAGCAAAAAAAGAAACACTACTACGCTTTTTTGATTCTTTGTAGGTCACTGCAACATTTCTCTGACCCGATGAAAAAGGCAATTCTATATCCCTTACGACTTGTACGACCACTTCCCGATTTGCTGCCTGTAGTCCGAGTAAAATATGCCAGTACTTACCTTTGTCCAGCCAATTTGGAGCATGGGTTTCTTTGTCCCAAAAGTCGATAGGTCCCAAGGGAATATAGCCTTGATCATATTCCTTGGTTTCAGGGTTGTAAGAATGATATTCATATTCACCTATCAGAGGGTCTAGCTTTTGAGCAAGGCTCCTTGCTCCATTTACAAGATTAGCGGATCTAGTAAATTCTTGATAAGCCATTATTCCCCATATGCTACCTAAGGAGCTAAGTAACGTAAACACTCCTGCCTCAATGTCAATCTGATGGAAGAGCAAGTATCTCGGAACAAGAGGAATTCCAAACCATCCTGTTGACAACATTCCCGTAAGAGCAAGTGTGATGGATAGCCACCGGGCCAAATCGTTATAGAATAGACTAAACGATCTGCCAACAACATATCTGCCCTTTCTCCGCTCATTCATACAAATAATCCCACCCTATCATTGGTCAGTTACTACACTCATGCACTGCAGGTGGCGATGGAAATTTATGTATGTAATTTAAGGCTGCTTCAAGGATTGCCCACAAATTCTCATATCTCAAAGTGCTAAAACTACTTCTCCTAACTGCGATTGAGGCTAAAGACTCTGTTTTAGTACATGAAAGATTTTGTAGTGTGCCCCTATGATCTAGCAGCAAATAAGTCAGTACGCTTTGCAAATAGCTTCAAGCAGTTGTACCCACGACTCATTTTTGTGTATGCCCCATCCATCAAAACAGACTACTTCTTCAAGTCTCATCCTTCCTAACCATCCAGTTGATTCAAGATCAGGCTTATCAGCAAATTCATGGACATATCCCAAACACAAGTATGCCACAGGTCTAACGAACGACGGAAGTGAGAGTATATTCTGAAGATCGTCATTCGCGAGTATACTCACCCAGCCAATTCCTACTCCTTCGGCTCTAGCAGCGAGCCATAGATTTTGAATGGCACAACACACGCTATAAACGCCGGCTTCTGGAATTGAAGTTCTTCCTAAAACAAATGGCCCAAACCTTGTAGGGTCGTAAGTGACGCAGATATTAATATCGGATTCCAATATCCCTTCAAGTTTAAGTGACATGTACATTTTCTGTTTTGTTTTGTCGCCTTCAAGCATATTGATAGACTTTTCTCTTTCTCTGGTGAAAGAATTCTTGACCTGCTGCCTAATCTCCTTAGCTTTAATTAGTATGAAATTCCAAGGCTGGGAGAACCCTACCGAGGGGGCATGATGCGCAGCATTAAGTATCCTAGCTAGAACTTCAACCGGGATCTCCTTGCTTAGAAAATGTGCACGAACATCACGCCTAGAAAATATTGCTTTATATAATCCCTCTTTCTCGCATCCTGAAAATGAGTGGTCACAAGGCATTGTTGGAATTAATAGTGCCCCCAGTATTAGATTTATGGATTATTCATCATACGTTTCGCAGATCTCCCGCCCGGCATACAGGATATTTTTTTGTGCTTTTATGACATTCCCAATATACAAGTCTATTCCAGTAAAATTTCTACCCAGGCTTGCACAAACTATACCAGTTGTTCCCCTCCCTACGAATGGATCTAGAACCCAGTCTGCTTTTTCTGTTGTAAATTGAAGAATTCTAAGTACGAGGTCCTCTGGGAATATTGCAAAGTGTTCGTTCCCATAATGTGCCTTTGTGGCAATTTCCCAGACATTCCCAGGATTCTTGCCCTTTG